>NZ_CP075567.1:6282500-6492796 GCF_021018765.1 Pseudomonas fitomaticsae
CCACTTCGGTGGTGGTCTGCTCCATGGAAATCACGGCTTCGTTGGTGTCGGTCTGGATCGCCCGCACCAGCGTCTCGATCTGCCGGGTCGCGGCGGACGAACGCTCCGCCAGCCGTTGAACTTCGTCGGCAACCACGGCAAAACCGCGCCCGGCGTCACCGGCCATCGACGCCTGGATTGCCGCGTTGAGGGCGAGGATGTTGGTCTGGTCGGCAATGTCATCGATCAGGCTGACGATGTCGCCGATTTCCTGGGACGACTCGCCCAGACGCTTGATGCGCTTGGCGGTGTCCTGGATCTGCTCGCGAATGTTGTCCATGCCGTGGATGGTGTTGTGCACCACCTCGTTGCCCTTGTTGGCGATCTCCACCGAACGCTCGGCCACTGCCGAAGATTCGGCGGCGTTGGCCGACACCTGATCGATGGACTGGGCCATGTCGCTGATCGCGGTCGAGGCTTCGGAAATCTGCTGGGCCTGATGCTCCGAGGCCTGGGCCAGGTGCATGGCGGTGGCCTGGGTTTCCTGCACCGCAGCGGCCACCTGGCCGGCGGTGAGGTTGATGGTGGCGACCAGATCGCGCAGCTGGTCGACGGAATAGTTGATCGAGTCGGCGATGGTCCCGGTGAAGTCTTCGGTCACCGAGGCGGTCACGGTCAGGTCGCCGTCGGCAAGGTCTTCGATCTCGTCGAGCAGGCGCATGATCGCGTTCTGGTTGCGTTCGTTTTTCTCGGCGGTCTCGCGCAACTGACGGTTGGTCTCCCGGACCATGACCATACCGATCAGGATGATCGAGGCCAGCGCCAGCAGGCCCAGCACATAACCGCCGATGGTGTCCGTGTTGCGCCCGCCGGCGAGGTTTTCGAAACGGCTGGCCAGGTGCGAGGCCTCATCAAGCAGGGTCTGCGACAGGCTGAAGATATTGGTGGCCGACTCACGAACCTTGAACAGCTCAGGCGAGGTTTCGAGGATTTCATCCACGGAACCTGAGACGAACTGGAACAGTTCGGAAATTTCGCTCAGACGCGCACGGGCGTCGCGGTCTTCGACCTGGCTGACTTTCAGCGCCGGGTTACCCTGCAACATGCCGTTGAGCACCTGACCGAAGCGCGCAGCATCGCGACCGAAGGCATCGGCTGCCTGCTGCGAATTTTCATCGCCCGACAGCACGGTGTTGACCGCGCCGAGAATCCGTTCGGCCAGCAGCGACTGACGCTGGGCCATCGCCACCTGCGCCGCCGGCGCGCCGCGTTGCAGGAGAATTTCCACAACCTTTTCGTATTCGATCTGCAATTGCGGCACAGTTTCGGCCAGGGTCGCGGCCACCTGATGCAGGGACAGCACGGTCTGTTCGCTGGAGAGAATCGCGTCGGTGTTTTTCAGCAGGCGTTCCCAGTCCAGCTGCACGGCGCGCATTTCCGGGCGCACGGTGGACGGCGCCGGCGGCAGGCCGGTGGCCGGATCGCCCTTCTTCAGATAACCCCAGCGCTGGGCGAAGTCGTTGCGCGCATCGCTCAACAGTTTGAACGCGGCGGCCTTGCCGGCGGCGGCTTCGGTGGCGTTCTTGGCGATCCGCTGCGACAGCACCCGCAGCTCGCCGGCGTGGCCGATGTACTGCTTGTCGTAGTTGGCCTGGGTGTTGAGGTAAGCGAAGTTGGCGAACAGCAGCATGATGAACACGATCAGTGCGATGAACAGCACGATGATCTGCGAGCGGCTGCGCGAGCCTTCTGCGGGCTTGCCTGTTTTTGCTTTGATCATCGGTCCTCGCCTGTTAAACCGCGACGTGCATGAAACTCGGTGACTGCGCCAGCGCAAACAGGCTGAACACCCGCCAGTTCTGCTCGCGCCGGAAATAGCCCTTGATGAACTCGCCTTTGGAGCCTTGCCGTTTACTGATCGAGACGGATTCGAAGCTGTCCTGCTCGAAGTGCTGCAGGCCGAAGACTTCATCGACCAGCAACCCGGCAAACACGTCCTGATGTTCTACCACCAATACCCGCCGCTGTTTGCGCATCGGTGACAGCTCATGGCCGAAAAAGCCGCACAGGTCCATGACCGGCAACAGGCGTCCGCGCAGGTTGGCCACGCCCTTGACCCACGGTTTGACGCCCGGCAACTGGGTGACGCGCAATTCGGGCAGCACTTCGCTGACTTCGCCCATCGGCGTGACATACCAGTGCTCGCCCAGACGAAAGCCGATGCCGCTCCAGCGAGCCTGGCTCGCCGGTTGCGACGGCAGGTCCGCCGCCAGCAGGCGACAGCGCTGGTCGATCTGCCACAACAGTTCGAACGCGGTCAGCGATTCGCTCATGGCGGCGCGATCAACCGGCCAGCACGTTGTTCAGGGTCTTGATCAGCGTGTCTTCGTCGACCGGTTTGGTCAGGTAGTCCTTGGCGCCCTGGCGGGTGCCCCAGACCTTGTCGGTCTCCTGATCCTTGGTGGTGATGATGATCACCGGGATGTGGCTGGTTTCCGCATCCTTGGTCAACTGACGGGTGGCCTGGAAGCCGTTGAGGCCGGGCATGACGATGTCCATCAGCACCGCGTCGGGTTTTTCCTGGCGGGCCAGGGCCACGCCGTCGGCGCCGTTTTCGGCTTTCAGCACTTCGTGCCCGTGCTTCTCCAGCATGCCGCTGAGTTTGTACATTTCGGTCGGCGAATCATCGACGATCAGGATACGTGCCATGGTCTTCCCCATTTTTCTTGTCGACACCGGGCCCGCTGGCCGAGCGTCTCTGTGCGTGTCTTACTGCGGCAAAGCGGCAGCGAAGCCCGGAACATGGGCCGAAATCGCGTCGAGCAGTTCTTCCTTGCTGAAAGGCTTGGTCAAAAATTGATCGGAACCGACAATCCGCCCCTTGGCCTTGTCGAACAGCCCGTCCCGGGACGACAGCATGATCACCGGCGTGCCCTTGAACGCGTTGTTGTTCTTGATTAAAGCGCAGGTCTGATAACCATCCAGACGCGGCATCATGATGTCGACAAAGATGATCCCGGGATGGTGGTCGGCGATCTTCGCCAAAGCGTCAAAACCGTCGATCGCGGTGATGACTTCGCACCCTGCATTTTTCAACAGGGTCTCGGCGGTGCGACGAATCGTTTTCGAGTCGTCGATCACCATGACCTTCAAGGCGCTGGACTGCTGTTCCATAAGGGGGCTCTACCGTCGCCTTTGCGAATCAATTTGTCCGTTTTGCGATGACTGATGGCTGGAAACCCTTGATGCTCAAGGGCAGGGGGCGTTCTCAGCTGGTTTCCCCTCCGCGCCGGGTCTGCTGTTGTGCAGGGCAAGGCGCGAGAAGCGTAGTTTGGTCATTCCAAATAAGCTTCGAGCAACGCAGCCCTGCACAACAGCAGGCCCGGCCCTTCGGGTTGTGCCTAAAAACGGCCCAGGCTGCGTTGCAGGCCTTGGAAAGGGAACAACCATTCCCTGCGGCCCGCGCCTTGCCTGGGCCGCTTTTAGGCGACAACGCGGAGGGGAAACCAACTGAGAACGCCCCCTGGCACGATTGGGAGCCTTTTTAGCACAGTCTCCAGACGCAATCTATCGACGGGTTTTTCCTTGACCGAAAACCCGCCCGGCGCCACTCTGGCGGCACTTTTTTCATACCGATCCGGTAGCCAATTTTCGAGGAAAACCCAATGAGCGTTCGCGTCGGGATTGTCATGGACCCTATCGCCAGCATTTCCTATAAAAAGGATAGCTCGCTGGCCATGCTGCTGGCGGCGCAGAAGCGCGGCTGGGAACTGTTCTATATGGAACAGAAAGACCTTTATCAGGGTGAAGGCCAGGCACGGGCGCGGATGAAGCCGCTGAAAATCTTCGCCAACCCGGAAAAATGGTTCGAACTGGGCACCGAGCAGGATTCGCTGCTCAGCGACCTGAACGTGATCCTGATGCGCAAGGATCCACCGTTCGACATGGAGTTCGTCTACTCCACCTACCTGCTCGAACAGGCCGAATCCGCCGGGGTGCTGGTGGTCAACAAGCCGCAGAGCCTGCGCGACTGCAACGAAAAACTGTTCGCCACGCTGTTCCCGCAGTGCACGCCGCCAACCGTGGTCAGCCGCCGCGCCGACGTGCTGCGCGAATTCGCCGCCAAACATGGCGACGTGATCCTTAAGCCGCTGGACGGCATGGGCGGCACCTCGATTTTCCGTCACCGTGCCGGCGACCCGAACCTGTCGGTGATCCTGGAAACCCTGACCGCCCTCGGCGCCCAGCAGATCATGGGCCAGGCCTACCTGCCGGCGATCAAGGACGGCGACAAGCGCATTCTGATGATCGACGGCGAGCCGGTGGATTACTGCCTGGCGCGGATTCCGGCCCAGGGCGAAACCCGTGGCAACCTTGCGGCCGGGGGCCGTGGTGAAGCCCGTCCGTTGACCGACAAGGATCGCTGGATCGCCGCCCAGGTCGGCCCGACCTTGCGCGAAAAAGGCCTGCTGTTCGTCGGCCTGGACGTGATCGGTGAACACCTGACCGAAATCAACGTCACCAGCCCGACCTGCATCCGCGAAATCGACAATGCCTTCGGCACCGACATCGGCGGCCTGCTGATGGATGCGATCGAGAAAAAGCTGCAAGCTTGATGTGCATCACATGCAGCCTGTCGCTTGATGCTTGAAGCCCAAGGCGTGAAACCAACATTGCGTTATCATGCGCGGCCTGTGAAAAACGCGATGTTGGTTTTCTTGTCATGACACTTCCGTCCGATCTGCCCGCTGAACTCGCCCATAACGGCGTGCGCCCGGTCGATCGCCTCGGATTTACCCTGTTTCTCGCCGCACTGATCCATCTGGCGCTGCTGCTCGGCGTGGGTTTCACCATGGTCGAGCCCAAACAGATCAGCAAAACCCTGGAAATCACCCTCGCCACCTTCAAGAGCGAAAAGAAGCCGGCGAAGGCTGACTTCCTCGCCCAGGAAAACCAGGAAGGCAGCGGCACCCTCGACAAGAAGGCGATCCCCAAGACCACCGAGGTCGCGCCTTTCCAGGCAAATGAAGTCAAGAAAGTCACTCCGCCGCCGGCCGCCAAGCCGGAAGTGCAGGAAGCCGCGCCCAAGGCGGCCGTGACCACCGTCGCGCCAAAACCGAAAAAGGCGCCGACCAAAAAAGAAGAGGCGAAGACCGAGACCAAACCGACGGTCGATGCCCCGACTTTCGACAGCTCGCAGCTCTCCAGCGACATCGCCAGCCTCGAAGCGGAACTGGCCAACGAACAACAGCTGTACGCCAAGCGCCCGCGTATCCACCGCCTGAGCGCCGCGTCGACCATGCGCGACAAGGGCGCCTGGTACAAGGACGAGTGGCGCAAGAAGGTCGAGCGCATCGGCAACCTCAATTACCCCGACGAAGCCCGGCGCAAGCAGATCTACGGCAATCTGCGCCTGATGGTGTCGATCAACCGCGACGGCTCGCTGTATGAAGTGCTGGTGCTGGAGTCTTCCGGCCAGCCGCTGCTGGATCAGGCAGCGCAGCGCATCGTGCGGCTGGCGGCACCGTTCGCACCGTTTACCGGGGATCTGTCGGACATCGACCGGCTGGAAATCATCCGCACCTGGAAATTCGCCCGGGGCGACAAGCTCTCGAGCAACTGACACACCGCAGCCCCCCTGTGGGAGCAAGCCCGCTCCCACATTTGATCTACGTTGTTCTCTGATCCTCAGCTTGTCAGTTTGCCCCTTCAACGCCACACTAGCGCACATGAAAAACGTCAGCCCCAGCTACCTCAAGCATCACTTCCTGATCGCCATGCCACACATGGCCGACCCGAACTTTGCCCACACCTTGACCTACATCGTCGAGCACACGGCCAATGGCGCCATGGGGCTGGTGGTCAACCGACCGCAAGAGCTGAATCTGGCCGACATCCTCGAACAATTGCGCCCGGACATCGATCCGCCAGCGCTGTGCCAGCATGTGCCGATCTTCATCGGCGGCCCGGTGCAGACCGATCGCGGTTTTGTCCTGCACCCGGCGGGCAAGACCTTCCAGGCCACCGTCGAGCTGGAGGGCGATCTGGCCCTGTCCACCTCGCAGGACGTGCTGTTCGCCATCGCCGATGGCGTGGGCCCGGCCAAAAGCGTCATCACCCTCGGTTATGCCGGTTGGGAAGCCGGTCAGCTGGAGGCCGAACTGGCCGACAACGCCTGGCTGACCTGCCCGTACGACGCCGACATCCTGTTCAACACCAGCAGTGAACTGCGCCTCGAAGCGGCGGCCAGGCATCTGGGGATCAACCTCAGCCTGCTGACCAGCCAGGCAGGACACGCCTGATGGCCCTGCGCCTGATCCTCGGCTTCGACTACGGCACCAAACAGATCGGCGTGGCGGTCGGCCAGGTGATTACCGGCCAGGCCCGCGAACTGTGCACCTTGAAGGCGCAAAACGGTGTGCCGGACTGGAATCAGGTCGAAGCCCTGATAAAGGAATGGAAACCCGACGCCGTGGTGGTCGGCCTGCCGCTGAACATGGACGGCACGCCCAGCGAGATGTGCGCCCGCGCCGAGAAATTCGCCCGACGCCTCAACGGCCGCTTCAACCTGCCTTTCTATACCCACGACGAACGCCTGACGACCTTCGAAGCCAAGGGCGAGCGACTGGTGCGCGGCGGACAGAAAGGCAGCTACCGCGACAACCCGGTGGACGCCATCGCCGCCGCCCTGCTGCTGCAAGGCTGGCTCGACGAAAACACCGCACTATTTGAATCCTGACAAGCGCTACGGCGCTTTTCTTTTGGTTACAACCCGAGCCACGGTTCGCGAGAACCGGCTCGACCCCAAGAAGGAGCAACCATGAGCCTGCCCAATCCCGCCGATCTGATCAGCCAGATGGCGACCCGCCTCAAGGCGCACCTTGCCCAGCGTGATATCAGCGAACCGCGTTACATCGGCATCCGCACCGGCGGCGTCTGGGTCGCCCAGGCCCTGCTCGCAGAGCTGGGCAGCGACGCGCCATTGGGCACGCTGGATGTTTCCTTCTACCGCGACGACTTCAGCCAGAACGGCCTGCACCCGCAGGTGCGCCCGTCCGCCCTGCCCTTCGAAATCGAAGGCCAGCATCTGGTGCTGATCGACGACGTACTGATGAGCGGCCGGACCATCCGCGCCGCCATGAACGAACTGTTCGACTACGGCCGCCCGGCCAGCGTGACGCTGGTCTGTCTGCTGGACCTGGACGCCGGCGAACTGCCGATCCGCCCGAACGTGGTCGGCGCGACCCTGTCGCTGGCCGCCCACGAGCGGGTCAAGCTGTCCGGGCCGGAGCTGGCCCTCGAACTGCAAGACCTTGCCCTTTAATCCGCCCTATTGAGAGTCCCCCTCGCGATGACGCCTCTAGATACCAAGCGCCCGCTGCAGCTCAATGATCAGGGCCAGCTGCGCCACTTCCTCTCGCTCGACGGCCTGCGCCGCGAGTTGCTGACGGAAATCCTCGACACCGCCGACTCGTTCCTCGAAGTCGGTGCCCGGGCCGTGAAGAAGGTCCCGCTGCTGCGCGGCAAGACCGTGTGCAACGTGTTCTTCGAAAACTCGACCCGCACCCGCACCACCTTCGAACTGGCGGCCCAGCGGCTGTCGGCGGACGTGATCACCCTGAACGTGTCGACCTCGTCGGCCAGCAAGGGCGAAACCCTGCTCGACACCCTGCGCAACCTGGAAGCCATGGCCGCCGACATGTTCGTCGTGCGCCACGGTGACTCCGGTGCTGCGCACTTCATTGCCGAGCATGTCTGCCCGCAGGTGGCGATCATCAACGGTGGCGACGGCCGGCACGCGCACCCGACCCAGGGCATGCTCGACATGCTGACCATCCGCCGCCACAAGGGCGGTTTCGAGAACCTCTCGGTGGCCATCGTCGGCGACATCCTGCACTCGCGGGTGGCGCGCTCGAACATGCTCGCCCTGAAAACCCTCGGCTGCCCGGACATCCGTGTGATCGCGCCGAAGACCCTGCTGCCGATCGGCATCGAGCAGTACGGCGTGAAGGTCTACACCGACATGACCGAAGGCCTGAAAGACGTCGACGTGGTGATCATGCTGCGCCTGCAGCGTGAGCGCATGACCGGTGGCCTGCTGCCGAGCGAAGGCGAGTTCTACCGCCTGTTCGGCCTGACCACCGCGCGCCTGGCCGGCGCCAAGCCCGATTGCATCGTCATGCACCCGGGGCCGATCAACCGTGGGGTGGAGATCGAGTCGGCGGTGGCCGACGGCCCGCACTCGGTGATCCTCAATCAAGTCACCTACGGCATCGCGATCCGTATGGCTGTGTTGTCGATGGCCATGAGCGGGCAAACGGCGCAACGTCAATTCGAGCAGGAGAACGCCCAGTGAAGCTCAGCATTCTCGGCGCCCGCGTCATCGATCCAAGCAGCGGCCTGGATCAAATCACCGATATTCACGTTGAAGCCTGCAAGATCGTCGCCCTCGGCGCGGCCCCTGCCGGTTTCACCGCCGTCGAAACCATCGACGCCACAGGCCTTGTTGCCGCTCCAGGCCTCGTAGACCTGAACGTCGCCCTGCGCGAGCCGGGCTACAGCCGCAAAGGCACCATCGCCAGCGAAACCCGCGCCGCAGCGGCCGGCGGCGTGACCAGCCTGTGCTGCCCGCCGAAAACCAAACCGGTGCTCGACACCTCCGCCGTGGCCGAGCTGATCCTCGACCGCGCCCGCGAGGCCGGCAACACCAAGGTGTTCCCGATCGGCGCGCTGAGCAAAGGTCTGGATGGCGAACAACTGGCCGAGCTGGTCGCCCTGCGCGACGCCGGTTGCGTAGCATTCGGCAACGGCCTCGAAAGTTTCCGCAACACCCGCACCCTGTGCCGGGCGCTGGATTACGCGGCGACCTTCGACCTGACGGTGATTTTCAACTCGCAGGATCACGACCTCGCCGACGGTGGCCTGGCCCACGAAGGCGCCACCGCCAGTTTCCTCGGCCTGCCGGGGATTCCCGAAACCGCTGAAACCGTGGCCCTGGCCCGTGATCTGCTGCTGGTCGAGCAGACTGGCGTACGTGCGCACTTCAGCCAGCTGACCAGCGCTCGCGGTGTGGCCCTGATCGCTCAGGCCCAGGCCCGTGGTTTGAAAGTCACGGCGGATGTCGCCCTGTATCAGCTGATCCTGACGGACGAAGCGCTGATCGACTTCAGCAGCCTGTATCACGTGCAACCGCCGCTGCGCACCCGCGCCGATCGCGACGGCCTGCGTGAAGCGGTAAAGTCCGGCGTGGTCTCGGCGATTTCCAGCCATCACCAGCCCCATGAACGCGATGCGAAACTGGCGCCATTCGGCGCGACCGAGCCAGGTATCAGCAGCGTCGAACTGTTGCTGCCGCTGGCGATGACACTGGTGGAAGATGGCCTGCTGGATCTGCCGACCCTGCTGGCCCGCCTGAGCGCCGGCCCGGCCGAGGCCCTGCGCCTGCCGGCGGGCAAACTGGCGGTGGGTGGCGCGGCAGATATCGTGCTGTTCGATCCGAAGGCTTCGACCGTTGCCGGCGAAACCTGGCTGTCGAAGGGCGAGAACTGCCCGTTCCTCGGCCATAGCCTGCCGGGTGTGGTGCGTTACACCTTGGTGGATGGCCGGATCAGCCACCAGGCGTAAAAAAATGGCGAGGGAGCCTGCTCCCTCGCCATCACTTACTGAAAGGCGCCCCGCCCTTCGGCATTACGCACGGACACCTGATCGTTCAGCGTCCAGAAGTCATACAGCACCCCCAGAAAGAACAGCCCGCCGGTCAGCAGATACACCACCCCGCTGATCCACTTGCCCTGATACATCCGGTGCACGCCGAGCGCGCCGAGGAAGGTCAGCAGGATCCACGCCACGTTGTACTCGATCGGCCCCGCCGTGAAACGCAGGTCGGCTTCGCGATCCATCGCCGGGATCAGGAACACGTCGATCAACCAGCCGATCCCCAGCAACCCGAAGGTGAAAAACCAGATCGTGCCGGTCACCGGTTTGCCGTAATAGAAGCGGTGAGAGCCTGTGAAACCGAAAATCCACAACAGGTAGCCGATCACCTTGCTATGGGTGTCTTTTTCCTTCACACGGGGCAGCTGATAGCCGTTCATTAAGACCTCGATACACGCGATAGATAAATATTCTTTAATTCTTTGTGACTTTTTTACAGGTAGCCGACGTATGGCAAATGCTACCGTGTCTCCCGTCAAAGCCTTATAGCACCGGACTTCTGTCCGACAATTGCGTCTTTTTGCCGCTTATTTGGTTCCGTTGGCACCCGATTGAATCGACCAACGGCCTCGGAAGTGACAAAAAAGCTGTTATAAAGTTGCGCGCTAACACACCAAGAGCCCTGCCTAATGCGTCCATTTTTCAAGACATGGCTAACCATTTGCCTATTAATGCCACTGGCCGCCCACGCCACCAATCGTGAGCAACGTCTTCCAAACGTTAACGGTTTCACCCCCAAATCCCATGCCTCTGCTCCTTCGAACAAAGGCAAACAGGTCAAACACACCACGCTGAGCAGCAACGGCCGCAGCAAGCTGGTGCCACCGATGGCGACCAAGGAAAGCAGCAACGTCCTGAGTCGCGCGGTAAACGTCCTCGGTACGCCATACCGTTGGGGCGGCAGCAGCCCGAGCAAAGGCTTCGACTGCAGCGGTCTGGTGAAATACGCGTTTAACGACGCCACGTTCGACCTGCCACGCACCTCGAACGCCATGGCCAGCGGTCACGGCGAGAAAGTCGAACGCAAGGACCTGAAGCCGGGCGACCTGATTTTCTTCAACATCAAGAGCCGTCGGGTCAATCACGTTGCCATCTACCTGGGCAACGACCGTTTCATCCATGCGCCACGGCGCGGCAAGTCGGTGAGCATCGACACACTGAACAAGCCGTACTGGGAAAAGCATTACGTGGTGGCCAAACGCGTATTGCCGAAGGAACAGGGGCAGATGCGCGTCGTTCAGCGCTAAGTTGACTGATCCAGGATTTGCTTAACCAGTACGGCCCCCTTCGCGAGCAAGCCCGCTCCCACATCGAACCGCATTCCAATGTGGGAGCGGGCTTGCTCGCGAAGGGGCCGGTGGTAACACCGAAAATACCCCTCAGAAATTATCTGGCGTGCGCGCCTTCTCCCGCGCATGTTCGCGGCTGATCAAGCCCTTGGTCACCAGATCCTTCAGGCACATGTCGAGAGTCTGCATCCCCAGCGACCCGCCGGTCTGTATCGCCGAATACATCTGCGCCACCTTGTCCTCGCGGATCAGGTTACGGATCGCCGACGTGCCCAGCATGATCTCGTGCGCCGCCACCCGGCCGCCGCCGATCTTCTTGATCAGCGTCTGCGACACCACCGCCAGCAACGACTCCGACAGCATCGAGCGCACCATGGACTTTTCGTCCCCGGGGAACACGTCCACCACCCGGTCGATGGTCTTGGCCGCCGACGTGGTGTGCAAGGTGCCAAACACCAGATGCCCGGTCTCGGCGGCGGTCAGCGCCAGGCGAATGGTTTCCAGATCCCGCATCTCACCCACCAGGATCACGTCCGGGTCTTCACGCAGTGCCGAACGCAATGCGGTGGCGAAACTGCGGGTATCGCGATGGACTTCGCGCTGATTGATCAGGCATTTGCGCGATTCGTGGACGAATTCGATCGGATCTTCGATGGTCAGGATGTGGTGATGGCGATGGGTGTTGAGGTAATCGATCATCGCCGCCAGGGTCGTGGACTTGCCGGAACCGGTCGGCCCGGTCACCAGCACCAGCCCGCGCGGCGCATCGGTGATCTTGCGAAAGACGTCACCCATGGCGAGGTCTTCCATGCTCAGCACTTTCGACGGAATGGTCCGGAACACCGCGCCAGCGCCACGGTTCTGGTTGAAGGCATTGACCCGGAAGCGCGCCACGCCGGGGACTTCGAAGGAAAAGTCGGTTTCCAGATGTTTCTCGAAGTCCACCCGCTGGGTGTCGTTCATGATGTCGTAGATCAGTTCGTGCACTTGCTTGTGATCCAGCGCCGGCAGATTGATCCGCCGCACATCGCCATCCACGCGGATCATCGGCGGCAGACCAGCCGACAGGTGCAGGTCGGAAGCGCCCTGTTTGGCGCTGAAGGCCAGCAGTTCAGTGATATCCATAGCGTCCCTCAATTCCAGTAGAATGCCGCGAACCTTCAGACCGCTGGCGCCAAATCCTTCCTGAAAAGTAGCCGAACGAAGATCAGGCAAGGCAAAAGTCAGCGAAGAAGCGGAGTTGACGTCAGTCAATGAGCATTCTGAGGTGACTTTTAACGCCGCATGATCGAGTGCAGGCACTTTTCAGGCAGGATTTGATGTCCACGATAGCAGACAACATCTCACTGGTTAGTTCGCGAATCCAGGCAGCCGTCAAAGCCGCCGGACGCGATGAAAACAGCGTCCAGCTGCTGGCCGTGAGCAAGACCAAACCGGCCGAAGCCTTGCGCGAAGCGTATGCCGCCGGCCTGCGCGACTTCGGCGAGAACTATCTGCAGGAGGCCTTGGGCAAACAGCTCGAACTGGCCGACCTGCCCTTGATCTGGCACTTCATCGGCCCCATTCAGTCGAACAAGACCCGCTCGATTGCCGAGCATTTCGCCTGGGTGCACTCCGTGGATCGTCTGAAAATCGCCCAACGCCTGTCCGAGCAACGCCCCGCTGATCTGCCGCCACTGAACATCTGCATTCAGGTCAACGTCAGCGGTGAGGCCAGCAAGTCCGGCTGCACGCCGCAAGACCTGCCGGCGCTGGCCCAGGCCATCAGCGCCCTGCCACGTCTGAAGCTGCGCGGACTGATGGCGATTCCCGAGCCGACCGAAGATCGCGCCGAGCAGGACGCTGCATTCGCTGCCGTTCAGAAGTTGCAGACCAGCCTCGATCTGCCGCTCGACACACTTTCCATGGGCATGAGCCACGACCTCGAGTCGGCCATTGCCCAGGGCGCGACCTGGGTCCGTATCGGTACGGCCCTGTTCGGCGCCCGCGACTATTCCCAATCTTGAACATTTCCAGATAAGGACCTGACATGAGCAACACGCGTATTGCCTTTATCGGTGCCGGCAACATGGCCGCCAGCCTGATCGGCGGCCTGCGGGCCAAGGGTCTGGAAGCTGCACGGATTCGCGCCAGCGATCCGGGTGAAGAAACCCGCAACCGGGTCAGCGCCGAACACGGCATCGAAACCTTCGCCGACAACGCCCAGGCCATCGACGGTGCCGACGTGGTGGTACTGGCGGTCAAGCCACAAGCCATGAAAGCCGTGTGCGAAGCGATTCGCCCGAGCCTGAAACCGAATCAACTGGTGGTCTCCATCGCCGCCGGCATCACTTGCGCCAGCATGACCGCATGGCTCGGCGAGCAGCCGATCGTGCGCTGCATGCCGAACACCCCGGCGCTACTGCGTCAGGGCGTGAGCGGTTTGTACGCCACCAGCGCAGTGAGTGCCGAACAACGCCAACAGGCTGAAGAACTGCTGTCCGCCGTGGGTATCGCCCTGTGGCTGAACGAAGAGCAGCAACTGGACGCGGTCACTGCGGTCTCCGGTTCCGGCCCGGCGTACTTTTTCCTGCTGATCGAAGCCATGACCGCCGCCGGCGTCAAACTCGGCCTGCCGAAGGAAACCGCCGAGCAACTGACCTTGCAGACCGCTCTGGGCGCCGCGCATATGGCCGTATCCAGCGATGTCGACGCTGCCGAACTGCGCCGCCGCGTGACCTCGCCGGCCGGCACCACGGAAGCGGCGATCAAATCGTTCCAGGCCGGCGGCTTCGAAGCCCTGGTGGAAAAAGCACTCGGCGCCGCCGCGCACCGCTCGGCCGAAATGGCCGAACAACTGGGCAAATAAGGAGCCTTACATGATTGGATTGAACACCGCAGCGGTCTATGTGCTGCAAACCCTCGGCAGCCTGTACCTGCTGATCGTGCTGCTGCGCTTCGTCCTGCAACTGGTGCGGGCGAACTTCTACAACCCGCTGTGCCAGTTTGTGGTCAAGGCCACGCAGCCGCTGCTCAAGCCACTGCGCCGGATCATCCCGAGCATGTTCAGCCTCGACATGTCGTCGCTGGTGCTGGCGATTCTCGTGCAACTGGCGCTGATGGCGCTGACCCTGCTGCTGACCTACGGCACCACCGGCAACCCGCTGCAACTGCTGATCTGGTCGCTGATCGGCGTGACGGCGCTGTTCCTGAAGATTTTCTTCTGGGCCATGATCATCAGCATCATCCTGTCCTGGGTCGCACCGGGCAGCCACAATCCGGGCGCCGAACTGGTGAACCAGATCTGTGAACCGGCCCTGGCGCCGTTCCGTCGCATCGTGCCGAACCTCGGCGGTCTCGACCTGTCGCCGATCTTCGCCTTCCTCGTGCTGAAGCTGATCGACATGCTGGTGATCAACAACCTCGCGGCGATGACGATGATGCCGGAAATCCTGCGCCTGCTGATGTGAGCTGGTTTCGCTGGGACGGTGACGATCTGATTCTGGAATGTCACCTGCAACCGGCCGCCCGTAGCGATGATTTCTGCGGGCTGCACGGTGATCGCCTGAAGATCCGCCTGACCGCCCCGCCGGTCGAGGGCAAGGCCAATGCGTATCTTATGGGGTTTCTGGCCAAGGCTTTTGGGGTTTCCAAAAGTCAGGTCAGCCTGATCGGCGGCGAGTTGAACCGGCAGAAGCGAGTGCGCATCAGCGCACCGAAAAAGCTGCCGGATCTGCCGGGGCTCTACCGCCCCTGATCGTTGCTTGCCGCTAACCCCACCGGTCTTTAGACTTACGCCTCATTTCAACGAGAGCAGGGTCGATGCCAGCTGCCTTTCCCCCCGATTCTGTTGGTCTGGTGACGCCGCAAACGGCGCACTTCAGCGAACCGCTGGCCCTGGCCTGCGGCCGTTCGCTGGCCGATTATGACCTGATCTACGAAACCTACGGCACGCTGAACGCGCAAGCGAGCAACGCCGTGCTGATCTGCCACGCCCTGTCCGGCCACCACCACGCTGCGGGTTACCACAGCGTCGACGACCGCAAGCCCGGTTGGTGGGACAGCTGCATCGGCCCCGGCAAACCGATCGACACCAACAAGTTCTTCGTGGTCAGCCTGAACAACCTCGGCGGTTGCAACGGGTCCACCGGCCCGAGCAGCCTCAACCCGGAAACCGGCAAGCCGTTCGGCGCCGACTTCCCGGTGCTCACCGTGGAAGACTGGGTGCACAGCCAGGCGCGCCTGGCCGACCTGCTCGGCATCGGCCAGTGGGCCGCGGTGATCGGCGGCAGCCTTGGCGGCATGCAGGCGCTGCAATGGACCATCACTTACCCGGATCGCGTGCGCCACTGCCTGGCCATCGCCTCGGCCCCCAAGCTGTCGGCGCAGAACATCGCCTTCAACGAAGTGGCGCGCCAGGCGATCCTCACCGACCCGGAATTCCACGGTGGCTCGTTCCAGGAACAGGGCGTGATCCCCAAGCGCGGCCTGATGCTGGCGCGGATGGTCGGACACATCACCTACCTGTCCGACGATTCCATGGGCGAGAAATTCGGCCGCGGCCTGAAGAGCGAAAAGCTCAACTACGACTTCCACAGTGTCGAGTTCCAGGTCGAAAGCTACCTGCGCTATCAGGGCGAAGAGTTCTCCGGGCGCTTCGATGCCAACACCTATCTGTTGATGACCAAGGCGCTGGATTACTTCGATCCGGCGGCGAACTTCAACGATAACCTGGCGAAAACCTTCGAAGGTGCGAAAGCGAAATTCTGCGTGATGTCGTTCACCACCGACTGGCGCTTCTCCCCGGCCCGTTCGCGGGAACTGGTGGACGCGTTGATGGCCGCACGCAAGGACGTCAGTTACCTGGAAATCGACGCACCGCAAGGCCACGACGCCTTCCTGATTCCGATCCCGCGTTATTTGCAGGCGTTCGGCAATTACATGAACCGCATTACGTTGTGAGAAAGCCATGAGAGCTGATCTGGAAATCATCCAGGAATGGATCCCCGCCGGCAGCCGTGTGCTCGACCTCGGCTGCGGTGACGGCGAGTTGCTGACCTGGCTGCGCGACCACAAGCAGGTCACCGGCTACGGCCTGGAAAACGACGCCGACAACATCGCGCAGTGCGTGGCCAAAGGCGTCAACGTCATCGAGCAGGACCTGGACAAAGGCCTGGGCAACTTCGCCAGCAACAGCTTCGACATCGTGGTGATGACTCAGGCCCTGCAAGCCGTGCATTACCCGGACAAGATCCTCGACGAAATGCTGCGGGTCGGTCGCCAGTGCATCATCACCTTCCCCAACTTCGGTCACTGGCGCTGCCGCTGGTACCTGGCGAGCAAGGGCCGGATGCCGGTGTCGGAATTCCTGCCATACACCTGGTACAACACGCCGAACATTCACTTCTGCACCTTCGAAGACTTTGAAGAACTTTGTCGCGAACGTGAGGCGAAGGTCATTGATCGGCTTGCCGTGGATCAACAGCACCGCCACGGGTGGGCCAGTAAGCTATGGCCTAATCTGTTAGGTGAGATCGGTATCTACCGTGTCAGCAGCCCCGGGCTTGCGGATCACAGAATCGCGGTCTGAACCACGACATTGCGAGGAGAACGAACATGGGACGCTTGATTACCGCGCTATTGGCCGCCTGCCTGAGCCTTTCGGCCGTGGCCGCCGATGCCATCAAGGGCGAACGCAAGGAAGTGTTCGGTGATGTCACCGTGCATTACAACACCTTCAACTCGACCTTCCTGACGCCGGACATCGCCAAGGCCGCCGAGCTGATCCGCAGCAAGAACCAGGGCGTGATCAATGTCTCGGTGATCAAGGACGGCAAACCGCTGATCGCCCAGGTCACCGGCACCGTCAAAGACCTGACCAGCCAGAGCGTGCCACTGACCTTCCGCCAGATCACCGAGCAGGGCGCGATCTACTACATCGCCCAGTACCCGGTGGAGCAGCAGGAAACCCGCACCTTTGAAATCAAGGTGCAGACCGGCGACAAGATCAACACCATCAATTTCAACCAAGAGCTTTTCCCTGGCCAATGATCAATCTCAAGCAACTCGTACTGGCCAGCCATAACGCCGGCAAACTCAAGGAACTCCAGGCCATGCTCGGCGATTCGGTGCAACTGCGCTCGATCGGCGAATTCAGCAGCGTGGAGCCGGAAGAAACCGGTCTGTCGTTCGTAGAGAACGCGATCCTCAAGGCCCGCAACGCTGCGCGCATTTCCGGGCTGCCGGCGCTGGCCGACGATTCGGGCCTGGCGGTGGATTTCCTCGGCGGTGCGCCGGGCATCTACTCGGCGCGCTACGCCGACGGCAAGGGCGACGCGGCGAACAACGCCAAACTGCTCGACGTCTTGAAGGACGTGCCGCAAGCCGAGCGGGGCGCGCAGTTCGTCTGCGTGCTGGCGCTGGTGCGTCACGCCGACGATCCGCTGCCGATCCTCTGCGAAGGCCTGTGGCACGGGCGCATCCTGACCGCTGCCAGCGGCTTGCACGGTTTCGGCTACGACCCGCTGTTCTGGGTGCCGGAACGTAATGTGTCCAGCGCCGAGCTGAGCCCGAGCGACAAGAACCAGATCAGCCACCGCGCCCGTGCAATGGATCTGCTGCGCCAGCGTCTGGGCTTGAAATGACCGATAGCTCCTCCGCGTCGTCGCTGATTATCGGCGGCGCCGCCTCCTCGCCTCGGGCGCCGTTGCCGACTCTGCCGCCCCTGGCGCTGTACATCCACATTCCGTGGTGTGTGCGCAAATGCCCCTATTGCGACTTCAACTCCCACGCCGCCAGCCCGGTGTTACCGGAGCAGGAATACGTCGACGCGCTGCTCGCCGACCTCGATCAGGATCTGCACGCGGTGTACGGCCGCGAGTTGAGTTCGATCTTCTTTGGCGGCGGCACACCGAGCCTGTTCAGCGCAGAAGCCCTTGGTCGCTTGCTCGAAGGCGTCAAACAACGCATTCCGTTTGCCGAGGACATCGAAATCACCCTCGAAGCCAACCCCGGGACTTTCGAGCAAGAGAAGTTCGTCGCCTACCGCAAACTGGGGATCAATCGCCTGTCGATCGGTATCCAGAGCTTCCAGCAGGAAAAGCTCAAGGCCCTCGGCCGCATCCACAACGGCGACGAGGCCATCCGCGCCGCCGGCATGGCACGCCAGGCCGGGTTCGATAATTTCAACCTCGACTTGATGCACGGCTTGCCGGACCAGTCGCTGGACGATGCCTTGAGCGATCTGCGCCAGGCGATCGACCTGAAGCCGACGCACATTTCCTGGTATCAGCTGACGCTGGAGCCGAACACCGTGTTCTGGAACCAGCCGCCGGTGCTGCCGGAAGACGATACGCTATGGGACATTCAAGAGGCCGGGCAGGCGCTGCTGGCCGAAAACGGTTACGCGCAGTACGAAGTTTCGGCCTATGCCCAACCGGGTCGCCCGGCGCGGCATAACCTCAATTACTGGAGCTTCGGCGACTTCATCGGCATCGGCGCTGGCGCCCACGGCAAGCTCAGCCATCCGGACGGGCGCATCGTGCGCACCTGGAAGACGCGCCTGCCGAAGGATTACCTCAACCCGGCCAAAAGCTTCCAGGCCGGCGAGAAAGCCCTGACCAACGACGAGATGCCGTTCGAATTCCTGATGAACGCCCTGCGCCTGACCGCCGGCGTCGAATCGCGCCTGTATCCGGAGCGCACCGGCCTGCCGCTGGAGAGCCTTGACGAACACCGACGCGAGGCCGAACAAAGCGGTCTGTTGCAGGTCGAACCGTCACGTCTGGCGGCCACCGAACGCGGACAACTGTTCCTCAACGACTTGCTGCAGAAATTTCTGAGCTGACCGCTCTTAAGGAAACCGCATGGATTTGATACTCGACCTGCTCGCCACCGTGTCCCGCTGGAGCCGCAGCAACCTCTCGGAAATCGCCCTGGCCCTGGTGGGTTGCCTGCTGGTGCTGTTCGGCGCCGACTTCAAGGGCTGGGTCGAGCAACGCCTGGGCAGCATCGCCGGCGCCCTGCGCGTCCCGCTGATGGCCCTGCTGTGCCTGATCGGCAGCGGCGCGGCGCTGATCTACGCGACGCCGTGGGTGGTGAAGGGGCTGAGCCAGTTCAACAACTACAGCCTGGCGCCGGTGTTGTTGGTGGTGCTGGTGTTGATTGGCGTTGTGGCCGACCGCCGCTGATTTTCAGCACACACAGAACGCAAATGTGGGAGCGGGCTTGCTCGCGAAAGCGGTAGATCATTCGATATTGATATCGACTGACATGACGCCTTCGCGAGCAAGCCCGCTCCCACATTTATTGTTGCGTGATATTCAGGACTGCTTCTCGAACTTCAAATCCCACACGCCATGCCCAAGACGTTCGCCGCGGCGTTCGAACTTGGTGATCGGCCGTTCGGCCGGGCGTGGCACGCACTTGCCGTCTTCGGCGAGGTTGCGATAGCCCGGGGCGACGTTCATCACTTCCAGCATGTATTCGGCGTACGGTTCCCAGTCGGTGGCCATGTGCAGGATGCCGCCAACCTTCAGCTTGCTGCGCACCAGCTCAGCGAAGGACGCCTGAACGATGCGGCGCTTGTGGTGACGGCTCTTGTGCCACGGATCCGGGAAGAACAGCATCAGGCGATCGAGGCTGTTATCGGCGATGCAGCGGTTGAGCACTTCGATCGCGTCGCAATCGTAGACCCGCAGGTTGGTCAGGCCCTGAGTCAGCACGCCGTTGAGCAGCGCGCCGACACCCGGACGGTGAACCTCGACACCGATGAAATCCTGTTCCGGCGCAGCGGCGGCCATTTCCAGCAGCGAGTGGCCCATGCCGAAACCGATCTCCAGCGAACGCGGCGCGCAGCGGCCGAACACCTGGTCGTAATCCACCGGCGCATCGGCCAGCGGCAGGACGAACTTCGGCGCGCCCTGATCCAGGCCGCGCTGCTGGCCTTCGGTCATGCGCCCGGCGCGCATCACGAAACTCTTGATGCGGCGGTGTTGGCGCTCGTCGCCTTCTTCCGTCTGGATTGGCGTGTCGTTCGATTCAGTCATCAATAGCTCTTACTTGATCAGACCATCCAGCGGCGAAGAGGCGCTGGCATAGAGTTTTTTCGGCATGCGACCGGCGAGGTAGGCCAGGCGGCCCGCGACGATCGCGTGTTTCATGGCTTCGGCCATCATGATCGGCTGCTGGGCGTGGGCGATGGCCGAGTTCATCAGCACCGCGTCACAGCCCAGCTCCATCGAGATGGTGGCGTCGGAAGCGGTGCCGACACCGGCATCCACCAGCACCGGGATCTGGGCTTCTTCGAGGATGATCTGCAGGTTGTACGGATTGCAGATCCCCAGGCCCGAGCCGATCAGACCGGCCAGCGGCATCACCGCGATGCAGCCGATTTCCGCCAGTTGTCGGGCGATGATCGGGTCGTCGCTGGTGTAGACCATCACGTCGAAGCCTTCCTTGACCAGCACTTCGGCGGCCTTGAGGGTTTCGATCACGTTGGGGAACAGGGTTTTCTGGTCGGCCAGCACTTCCAGCTTCACCAGGTTGTGGCCGTCGAGCAGCTCACGGGCCAGGCGGCAGGTGCGCACGGCCTCGACCGCGTCGTAGCAGCCGGCGGTGTTCGGCAGGAAGGTGTAGCGATCCGGCGACAGCACTTCGAGCAGGTTCGGCTCGCCTTCGATCTGGCCCAGGTTGGTGCGGCGCACGGCGAAGGTGACGATCTCGGCACCCGAGGCTTCGATGGCCAGGCGGGTTTCTTCCATGTCACGGTACTTGCCGGTACCGACCAGCAAACGCGACTGGTAAGTACGACCGGCCAGAACGAAAGGCTTGTCGCTACGAACGATGCTCATGGGGAATCCTCTGTTGGGGTGAGGGTCTTGCAGAATTCTCGGCCCATGCAGGCCTGGCGATCAGCCGCCGCCGATCGCGTGCACGACTTCGACGTTGTCGCCGTCGTTCAAAGTGGTGTCGGCATGCAGGCTGCGCGGGACGATATCCAGATTGAGCTCGACCGCGACGCGGCGTCCGGTCAGATCCAGACGGGTCAGCAGGGCCGCAACGGTTTCACCGTCGGGCAGTTCAAAGGATTCACCGTTCAACTGAATGCGCATGCGCAACGCCGCCATCACTTTTTAGGGGGTGGCATTCTAGCCCGATCATGACCTAAAGGTCAGCACCAAGCGTCAAGCGGTTGGCTGCAGGCGCCAGGCGGCGAGTCCGAGGCACAGCCAGCCGATCAGGAACGCCAGGCCGCCGAACGGGGTGATGATGCCGAGCTTGCCGATGCCGATGGTGGTCAGCAGGTACAGGCTGCCGGAGAACAGCAGGATGCCGACAGTGAACGAGATGCCGGCCCAGGCGACCAGCCGCCCCTGAAGCTGGGTGGCCAGCAGCGCCACACCGAACAGCGCCAGCGCATGCACCAGTTGGTAGGTGACGCCGGTGTGGAAGATCGCCAGGTACTCCGGGGTCAGGCGGTTTTTCAGACCATGGGCGGCGAATGCGCCGAGGCCGACACCGGTGAAACCAAAGAAGGCAGCCAGCATCAGAAAGCTACGCAGCATGTAGAACTCCACTCAGACTCGATCGGCAGGGTCTGTATAATGGCCCGCTCAACCGGTTCGGCCAAGCCATCTCTATGCTGCGTTTATTTCTCCGTCGTTTCACGAAGGCCCTGCTCTGGTTCGCGGGCGGCAGCGTATTGCTGGTGTTGGTGTTTCGCTTCGTGCCGCCACCGGGCACGGCGCTGATGGTCGAGCGCAAGATCGAATCCTGGATCGACGGCGAGCCGATCGATCTGCAACGCACCTGGAAGCCGTGGGACGAGATCTCCGATGACCTGAAGGTCGCGGTGATTGCCGGCGAAGACCAGAAATTCCCCGAGCACTGGGGTTTTGACCTGAGTGCGATCAAGGCCGCACTGGCCCACAACGAACTCGGCGGCTCGATCCGTGGCGCCAGCACCCTGAGCCAGCAAGTGTCGAAGAACCTGTTTCTGTGGTCGGGCCGCAGCTATCTGCGCAAAGGCCTGGAGGCCTGGTTCACCGCGCTGATCGAAGTGTTCTGGCCCAAGCAGCGGATTCTCGAGGTGTACCTGAACAGCGTCGAGTGGGACGACGGCGTATTCGGCGCCGAAGCGGCGGCAAGGCATCACTTTGGCGTAGGCGCCAGGTCGCTGTCCCGGCAGCAGGCGAGTTATCTGGCGGCTGTGCTGCCGAATCCCCGGGTCTGGAGCGCCAGCCACCCAACCGCTTACGTGTCACGCCGTGCCGGATGGATTCGCCAACAGATGAGCCAGTTGGGTGGCGACAGCTATTTGCTGACACTCAATGATTCGCGCCGCGCGCCCTGGGCTCAATGACGTTCTGACAGGCAAACAAAAACGCCCCGATCATCACTGATCGGGGCGTTTTTTATTGCCGGACTGCCGGTGTTAAGCGGCAATCGACAACTTGAGCTTGTTCATCGCGCTCTTCTCGAGCTGACGGATCCGCTCGGCCGACACGTTGTACTTCTGCGCCAGGTCGTGCAGCGTGGCTTTCTCTTCTGCCAGCCAGCGCTGATAGAGGATGTCGCGACTGCGTTCGTCCAGCACTTCCAGCGCTTCGTGCAGGTTGTGATTGGAGTTGTCGCTCCAGTCGGCATCTTCCAGTTGACGCGCCGGGTCGTACCGGTGGTCTTCCAGATAATTGGCCGGCGACTGGAAAGCGCTGTCGTCGTCCGCTTCCGCAGCCGGGTCGAAGGCCATGTCATGGCCGGTCAGGCGACTTTCCATCTCACGCACTTCACGCGGCTCGACGCCGAGGCTTTCCGCCACACGGTGGACTTCCTCGTTGTTCAGCCAGGCCAGACGTTTCTTCTGGCTGCGCAGGTTGAAGAACAGCTTGCGCTGGGCCTTGGTGGTCGCGACTTTCACGATCCGCCAGTTGCGCAGGATGAACTCGTGAATCTCGGCCTTGATCCAGTGCACCGCAAAGGACACCAGACGCACGCCCATTTCCGGGTTGAAACGCTTCACGGCCTTCATCAGGCCGACGTTACCTTCCTGGATCAGGTCAGCCTGAGCCAGACCGTAGCCGGAATAGCTACGGGCGATGTGTACGACAAACCGCAGGTGGGCGAGCACCATCTGCCGAGCCGCCCCCAGATCCTGCTCATAGTAGAGACTCTCGGCCAGTTCACGCTCCTGCTCCGGCGTCAGCAATGGAATGCTGTTGACGGTGTGCACGTAGGCTTCCAGGTTTGCGCCTGGAACCAATGCATACGCAGGTTGCAAAGAATTGGACATACGGAAAAACCTCCGACTTACATACTCATGCTTTTCAGCATTGCGAAAAATTGACCGGAAACTCAAATGAAAGTTTCCTTAACCACTGAAAGGTCAATCACGCGCAAAAAAAGATTCTACTTCGGCGCCAGCTCCCTGAGATGACGTGCGACTGCAATCCATGCACCGATATAACCCAACAGCACCGCGCCAAGCAAGAGCGACAGACCGTCGGCAACTGGCACACCGGCCAGTGCGAAATCACTGCCGTACAAGCCGGCGAGCCCGACCACCGCGTCGTTCAGCCAGTTCAGGCCGAACGCCAATACACCCCAGGACAGCAGCCCCGCACCGAAACCATACAGCGCGCCCATATAAAGGAAGGGACGACGCACATAGCTGTCGGTGCCGCCGACGAGTTTAATCACTTCTATCTCGGTGCGGCGGTTTTCAATATGAAGACGAATGGTATTGCCTATCACCAAAAGTAATGCAGAAACCAGCAACACCGTCAGACCGAACACGAAACGGTCGCCGAGCTTGAGGATGGCAGCCAGACGCTCGACCCAGACTAGATCAAGTTGCGCCTGTTGTACCTTGGGCAGCTCGGAAAGTTTTTGTCTTAATGCTTCCAGGGTCGATTTGTCGACCTCGTTCGGCGTCACCAGCACAACGCCCGGCAGTGGGTTTTCCGGCAGCTCGCGCAGGGCTTCGCCCAAGCCGGACTGCTGCTGGAACTCTTCCAGCGCCTGGTCGCGGCCGACATATTCAGCATCAGCTACGCCCGGCATGCCTTTGATCTGATCACGCAACGCTTCGCCCTGAGCCGGACTCGCTTCAAGTTCCAGATACAGCGAGATCTGCGCCGCGCGCTGCCACGAGCCGCCCAGACGCTCGACGTTGCTCAGCAACAGCGAAAGACCCATCGGCAGGCTCAGCGCAACCGCCATCACCATGCAGGTGAAGAAGCTGCCGATCGGCTGCTTGCCGAGACGGCGCAAGCTGTCTATCCAGCTGGCGCGATGGCTTTCGATCCAGGCACGGAACAGCGTGGCGAAATCCGGGCCGTCGTCATCGTCGTGCTTTTTCTTCTTTGGCGGTTGCGGATCGGCGGCCTTCGGGGCCACGCGCTCGGAAACCTTCGGACTACGTGTCGCACTCATACGCCGGCCTCCCCGTCGCCGATCAATCGGCCGCGTTGCAGGGTCAGCATGCGATGGCGCATGCGCGCGATCAGCGCCAGGTCGTGACTGGCGATCAGCACGCTGGTGCCCAGACGGTTGATGTCTTCGAACACGCCCATGATCTCGGCCGCCAGACGCGGGTCGAGGTTACCGGTCGGTTCGTCCGCCAGCAGCAAGGCCGGACGGTGAACGATGGCGCGGGCAATGCCGACGCGCTGTTGCTGACCGGTCGACAGGTCGCCTGGATACAGCTCGGCCTTGTCCGACAGCGCCACGCGCTCCAGCGCCGAATCGACTCGCTTGGCAATTTCGACCTTGGACAGCCCGAGAATCTGCAACGGCAGCGCGACGTTGTTGAACACCGTGCGATCGAACAACAGTTGATGGTTCTGGAACACCACACCGATCTGCCGACGCAGGAACGGAATCTGCGCATTGCTGATGGTGCTCAGGTCTTGCCCGGCCAGCAACAGTTTGCCACTGGTCGGACGTTCCATCGCCAGCAGCAGGCGCAACAACGTGGATTTACCGGCACCGGAGTGGCCGGTGACAAACAGGAACTCGCCGCGACGGACTCGAAAGCTCAGCTCATGCAAGCCGACGTGACCGTTCGGGTAGCGCTTACCGACCTGTTCGAAACGAATCATGAACGCTCCCGCTCGGCAAACAGTGCCTGGACAAAGGGTTCGGCTTCAAAGGTACGCAGATCGTCGATGCCTTCACCGACGCCGATGTAGCGGATCGGCAGGCCGAACTGCTTGGCCAGGGCGAAAATCACCCCGCCCTTGGCGGTGCCGTCGAGCTTGGTCAGCGCCAGGCCGGTCAGTTCTACGGTCTGGTTGAATTGCTTGGCCTGGTTGATGGCGTTCTGACCGGTGCCGGCGTCGAGCACCAGCAGCACTTCGTGCGGCGCATCGGCGTCGAGCTTGCCGATCACCCGGCGAACCTTCTTCAGTTCTTCCATCAGATTGTCTTTGGTGTGCAGACGACCGGCGGTGTCGGCGATCAGCACGTCGATGCCACGGGCCTTGGCGGCCTGCACGGCGTCGAAGATCACCGAAGCCGAGTCCGCGCCCGTGTGCTGGGCGATCACCGGAATCTTGTTGCGCTCGCCCCAGACCTGCAACTGCTCGACAGCCGCAGCACGGAAGGTGTCACCGGCAGCGAGCATGACTTTCTTGCCTTCCAGCTGCAGTTTCTTCGCCAGTTTGCCGATGGTGGTGGTCTTGCCGGCGCCGTTGACGCCAACCACCAGAATCACGAACGGCTTGTTCTGCGAAGCGATCTTCAGCGGCTGCTCGACCGGTTTGAGCATTGCGGCCAGCTCGGCCTGCAGGGATTTGTACAGGGCGTCGGAATCGGCCAGCTCTTTACGCGCGACCTTCTGGGTCAGGCGCTGGATGATCACCGAAGTCGCCTCGACGCCGACGTCGGCAGTCAGCAGGCGGGTTTCGAGATCGTCGAGCAGATCGTCATCGATGGCTTTCTTGCCGAGGAACAGACTGGCCATGCCCTCGCCGATACTGGCGCTGGTCTTGGACAGGCCCTGCTTGAGACGGGCGAAGAAGCCGGCCTTGGTTTCTTCGGTGCGCGGGGCCTCGACCGGGGTTTCAACCTGGATTTCCACAGGAGCGACTGGCGCTTCGGCGACCGGTGCAGGTGCAGGTGCAGGTGCAGGTGCAGGCTCGGGCGCTTCAACAATCGGAGCAACCGGGGCAGCAACCACGGACTCTGGAATGACGGAAGCGGCTTCCACCACCGGCGCCGGAACAGACTCGGGGGTGAACGCAACCGGCGCAGGAATCGGCGGCGTAACATGCGGTGCAGCCTCTTCAACCAGCGCCACCGGCTCTTCCGCCACTGGCAAGGTCAGCCACGGCTCGCTGGTCGGGGTCAGCGGCAGTTCGGCGGCAGCCGGCGCTTCAGGCTCGGCCTCTGCCACCGATTGCAGCACCGGCTCGGCGATCGGCAGCACGACCGGTGCCGGCGCTTCTTCTATTACGGGAGCGGGCGCAGGGGCTGGCTCAGGAATGGCAGTCGGCTGTTCGACGACGGGTTCCTGCGGTTTCTTGCGCAGCCATCCGAACAGGCTTTTCTTCTCGCCAGCCGCAGCTGGGGTCTTCTTGTCGTCGTTGGAACCAAACATGGAGGACGGCTATCTCACGGTAGCGACGCGCCACAGGGGCGCCCCGGCAAATAAATATTCAATGCAGAACAGACTGTGTTTCACCCAGCTTGTTCACGCGCAACATTTTGTCGAGGCACCAACGGCACCTCAAAGGAATCGTTTTAATGAAGGACTGGCCGGCAAAATCGGCGAAAAAGCGAAGTTTAGCTGATAAACCAAAGCCTTCTGCCGCAACCCCATACAACCTGATCAGGTTTCAAAACCGGATAGGCGTGGTCGCCGGTAAAACGGATCAGTATCCTAGGGCGTGTCATCGATCATTACCAGTACCGCGTGGCCGCCTGAAAACGGGCCAGACAAGGCGCAGGCCGCAGGGAATGTGCTTTCCTTCCCAAGGACTGCAACGCAGTATGGCCCGTTTTCAGGCACCACCCGGAGGGCCGGGCCTGATAGTGTGCAGGGCTGCGTTGCTCGGAGCTTATTTGGAACAACCAAACCGCACTCCTCGCGCCTTGCCCTGCACACTATCAGGCACGGCGCGGTACTGGTAATGATCGATGACACGCCCTACCTCTCGCCCGCCGACGCTAAGACCAAGCGGGCAGCCCAACAGGTTTAAAAACGAATGAATGCTCTAGCCCGCCGCGCCGCAGGCCTGCTGCTCAGCACAGTCTGCCTGCCACTTTCGGCCCTGGCGGCCGACCCGCAACCGACCCACGAATTCACCCTCGACAACGGCCTGAAGGTCGTCGTTCGCGAAGACCATCGCGCACCGGTGGTGGTCTCGCAGGTCTGGTACAAGGTCGGTTCCAGCTACGAAACCCCGGGCCAGACCGGTCTGTCCCATGCTCTCGAGCACATGATGTTCAAGGGCAGCGAGAAGGTCGGCCCCGGCGAAGCCTCACTGATCCTGCGCGATCTCGGCGCCGAAGAGAACGCGTTCACCAGCGACGACTTCACCGCTTATTACCAGGTGCTGGCCCGCGACCGTCTGGGCGTGGCCTTCGAACTGGAAGCCGACCGCATGGCCAACCTGCGCCTGCCGGCCGACGAGTTCGCCAAGGAAATCGAAGTCATCAAGGAAGAGCGCCGCCTGCGCACCGATGACAAGCCGATGTCCAAGGCTTACGAGCGCTACAAGGCCATGGCCTACCCGGCCAGCGGTTATCACACGCCGACCATCGGCTGGATGGCTGACCTTGAGCGGATGAAAATCGACGAGCTGCGTCACTGGTACCAGTCCTGGTACGTGCCGAACAACGCCACGCTGGTGGTGGTCGGCGACGTGACCCCGGACGAGGTGAAGACCCTCGCCCAGCGCTACTTCGGGCCGATCCCGAAACTCGACGTGCCGCCGGCGAAAAAGCCGCTGGAACTGGCCGAGCCCGGCGAGCGCCAGATCACCCTGCACGTGCAGACCCAACTGCCGAGCCTGATGCTCGGTTTCAACGTCCCGAGCATCGCCACCGCCGAAGACAAACGCTCGGTCAACGCCTTGCGCCTGATTTCGGCGTTGCTGGATGGCGGCTACAGCGGTCGCATCCCGACCCATCTGGAGCGCGGCGAAGAGCTGGTGTCCGGCGGCTCGTCGAGCTACGACGCCTACACCCGCGGTGACAGTCTGTTCACCCTGTCGGCCACGCCGAACACCCAGAAGAAAAAGACCATGGCCCAGGCTGAAGCCGGCCTGTGGAAGCTGCTGGAACAACTGAAAACCACCGCACCGTCCGCCGAAGAGCTGGAGCGCGTACGTGCTCAGGTCATCGCCGGCCTGGTCTTCGAGCGCGACTCGATCACCAGTCAGGCCACCGCCATCGGCCAGCTGGAGACCGTCGGTCTGTCGTGGAAACTGATGGACACCGAACTGGCCGACCTGGAAAGCGTCACCCCGCAAGACATCCAGAACGCCGCCAGGCTGTATTTCACCCGCGAACGTCTCAGCGTCGCCCACGTCCTGCCACTGGAGACGACTCATGAGTGAGCGCAAAACCCCACGCCTGCTGCTCGGCCTGATCGCCGTGGCCATCATCGGCTCCGCTGCGTTCTATCTGGTACCGAGCGACAACACCAAGGCCAGCGAAGCGCTGGACAACGCCAAGTCCAGTCAGAAGCTGCAATCGCTGGCCGAACTCGACGGCAAGGCCCCGGCCAGCCGCAGGCTCGACGTGCAGACCTGGAACACTGCCGAAGGCGCCAAGGTGCTGTTCGTCGAGGCTCGCGAACTGCCGATGTTCGACATGCGCCTGATCTTCTCCGCCGGCAGCAGCCAGGACGGCAACGCGCCGGGCCTGGCCCTGCTGACCAACGCCATGCTCAACGAAGGCGTGGCGGGCAAGGATGTCGGCGCCATCGCTCAGGGCTTTGAAGGCCTGGGCGCGGATTTCGGCAACGGCGCCTATAAAGACATGGCCATCGCTTCGCTGCGCAGCCTCAGTGCTGCTGACAAACGCGAGCCGGCGCTGAAGCTGTTCTCGGAAGTGGTGGGCAAACCGACCTTCCCGGCCGATTCCTTCGCGCGCATCAAGAACCAGATGCTCGCCGGTTTCGAGTACCAGAAACAGAACCCCGGCAAACTCGCCAGCCTGGAGTTGATGAAGCGTCTGTACGGCAATCACCCGTACGCCCATTCCAGCGACGGCAACGCGCAAAGCGTGCCGAAGATCACGCTGGCGCAACTGCGTGAGTTCCACGCCAAGGCCTATGCGGCCGGCAACGTGGTGATCGCGCTGGTGGGCGATCTGTCCCGCAGCGAAGCCGAGGCGATTGCCAATCAGGTCTCCGCTGCACTGCCAAAAGGCCCGGCGCTGGCGAAAGTCGAGCAACCGACCGAGCCGAAAGCCGGCATCGGCCACATCGAGTTTCCGTCGAAGCAGACCAACCTGATGATTGCGCAACTGGGCATCGACCGTGACGACCCGGACTACGCCGCGCTGTCGATGGGCAATCAGATCCTCGGTGGCGGTGGTTTCGGCACCCGGCTGATGAGCGAAGTCCGCGAGAAGCGCGGCCTGACCTACGGCGTGTATTCGGCATTCAGCCCGATGCAGGCTCGCGGCCCGTTCATGATCAACCTGCAGACCCGCGCGGAAATGAGCGAAGGCACCCTGAAACTGGTGCAGGACGTGCTCGCCGACTACCTCAAGACCGGCCCGACCCAGAAAGAACTCGACGACGCCAAGCGCGAACTGGCCGGCAGCTTCCCGCTGTCCACCGCGAGCAACGCCGATATCGTCGGTCAACTGGGTGCCATGGGTTTCTACAACCTGCCGCTGAGTTATCTGGACGACTTCATGCGTCAGTCCCAGAGCCTGACGGTCGAGCAGGTTCGCGACGTTCTGAACAAACACTTGAGCACGGATAAACTGGTCATCGTCAGCGCTGGCCCGACCGTGCCGCAAAAGCCGTTACCGGCCCCATCTGATAAACCTGCCGAGCAGCCGCTCGGGGTTCCGGAGCATTAATGGCCAGTCCAAAGAAACCTGTACAAAAACTGCACAACGGTGTGAACCAGTTGCGCATCATCGGCGGCGAATGGCGCAGCCGAAAGCTGAGCTTTCCTGATGCGCCGGGCCTGCGTCCGACGCCGGACCGGGTGCGCGAAACCCTGTTCAACTGGCTCGCGCCCTATGTCGCCGGGGCCAAGGTGCTCGATCCGTTCGCCGGCAGCGGCGCGTTGTTTCTGGAAGCGCTGTCCCGTGGCGCGGCCATGGGTCAGGCGCTGGATGCCAGCCACGTCGCGGTCTCCAGCCTGAAAGAACACCTCGGCACGCTGCGCTGCACCAACGGCCACGTGCAGACCGCCGATGCGCTGCGCTATCTGGAAACACAGACCGCGACCGCGTTTGACCTGGTATTCCTCGACCCGCCGTTCAACCAGAACCTGCTGCCCGCCGTGTGCGCGCTGCTGGAAGAGCGCCAATGGCTGGCCGACGATTCGTGGATCTACACTGAAAGCGAAACCGCGCCATCGACCCTCGGCCTGCCGGGCAACTGGCGCCTGCACCGCGAGCAAAAATCCGGGCGGGTGTACTACGCGTTGTGGCAACGTATGGCAGTGATCGCCGGTTAACCGACCGGCCTGAAAAAGCGACGAGTCTCAGCCGAGGCTCGCTGCGCTGCATCGAGAGCAATCGTGTCCCCTTCGTCTAAACCGTTCATCCCCGCCTTCGGCCTCGGCAATCCGCACCTGCAAACCTTGTGGGGGCCGCTGTGGCGCAAAACCGTGCACCTTGATCGCCAGCGCGAACGGCTGTGGCTGGACGACGGCGATTTCCTCGACCTCGACTGGCACGGCCCGCATAGCGCTGAAGCGCCATTGGTGCTGGTGCTGCACGGGCTGACCGGTTCTTCCAATTCGCCTTATGTCGCGGGAATCCAGGCAGCGCTCGCCGCCCAAGGCTGGGCCAGTGTCGCGCTGAACTGGCGCGGATGCTCCGGCGAGCCGAACCTGTTGCCGCGCAGCTACCATTCCGGCGCCAGCGAAGACCTCGCCGAAACCATTCGCCACCTGAAAGCCAAGCGGCCATTGGCACCGCTGTATGCGGTTGGCTATTCGCTCGGCGGCAATGTGTTGCTCAAGCATCTGGGGGAAACCGGCAGCGCCAGCGGCGTGCTCGGTGCGGTGGCGGTCTCGGTGCCGTTTCGCCTCGATCAATGTGCCGACCGTATTGGCCAGGGTTTCTCGAAGGTCTATCAGGCGCACTTCATGCGCGAGATGGTGGCCTACATCAAGAACAAGCAGCGTCAGTTCCAGCACGACGGGCGCGAGGACGGTCTCGCCGCACTGGCCGCCCTCGGCTCGCTGGAAAACATGCGCACTTTCTGGGATTTCGATGGCCGGGTGACCGCGCCGCTGCATGGCTTCGCCGATGCCGAGGATTACTATCGCCGCGCGTCGAGCCGCTATTTTCTCGGCGAGATCCGCACGCCGACCCTGATCATTCAGGCGGCTGACGACCCGTTCGTGTTCCCCCACAGCCTGCCGCAGGCCAGTGAGTTGTCGGCCACGACCCAGTTCGAATTACAGAACAAGGGCGGGCACGTTGGCTTCGTAGACGGCACGCTCCGCCAGCCGGGTTACTACCTGGAGCGACGGATTCCGCAGTGGCTGGCCGACGCGGGGCGCGGGTGAGGTCATGAGCGATCAGGGCGAGTCGATCCGGTTCTGGCAAGCCGCGCCTCTGGCCGGGGTCGAGCTGTTGACTGCGCGCTACATCGAGCATCGTTTTGCCCCGCACGTCCACGACGGTTATGTGATCGGCATGATCATGGCCGGCGCCCAGCGCTACCGTTATCGCGGCGCCGAACACCTGGCGGGCAGCGGCACGCTGGTGCTGATCAATCCGGACGAAGTGCATAACGGCCACAAAGGCACCGAGGACGGCTGGCTGTACCGGGCGTTTTATCCCGACACCGGGCAGATCGTCGCGCTGCTGAATGAGCTGGAACTGCCGACCGCACCGATGCCGGCCTTCGGTGCGACGCTGTATCGCGATCCGGATCTGGTCAACGGTTTCTGTCAGTTGCATCGTTTGCTGGAAAGCCCCGCCACCGCGCTGCAACAGCAAACGGTGTGGCGCGAAATGATGATGCTGCTGTTGCAGCGTCACGCGGCCGTGCAGATCAACGGCAATCCCGGCAAAGAGCACCGCGCGGTGGCAATGGCCAAGGAATTGCTGCACGCGCAACTGGCGGCGCCACCCTCACTGGAAGAACTGGCGGCGGCCGTGAACCTGTCGCCCTTCCACTTCGCCCGGGTGTTCCGCCGCGCCACCGGCATGCCGCCGCACAGCTGGCTGATGCAACAGCGGATCGCCTGCGCGCGGGGCTTGTTGCAGAGCGGCTGCCTGCCGGTGGAAGTCGCCACGCAGCTGGGATTTGCCGACCAGAGCCATCTGAGCCGGCAGTTCAAACAGGTTTACGGCGTGGGGCCGGCGGCCTATCGCAGTGCGCGACTGGATCGCTGAGCGTTTACTCGCCCGTAGCAATACCGCGCGAAGGCTCGTTGATCCACTCGCTCCACGATCCGGCATACAGCGAACCCAACGGATAACCCGCCAGGCACAGGGCGAACAGGTTGTGACACGCCGTCACCCCGGAGCCGCAATAGGCCACCAGATCGTTCGGCGAACGCTCGCCGAGTTTTGCGGCGAAACGCTGCTTGAGCTGATCGGCCGGCAGGAAGCGCCCGTCGCTGCCCAGGTTGTCGGTGAACGCCGCGCATTGCGCACCGGGGATGTGCCCGGCGATCGGGTCGATCGGTTCCACTTCACCCTTGAAGCGCGGCAGGGCACGGGCATCGAGCAGGGTCAGGGCCGGCTGGCCGAGACGCTGCTGCAATTGCTCGGCGCTGAGCAGCAGGCTCATGTCCGGCTGGCCGCTGAAGTTGCCCCGGGCCGCAGACGGGGGATCGAGACTCAACGGCAGCCCCGCCGCATGCCAGGCCTTGAGCCCGCCATCGAGAATGAACACGCCGTCGCGCTTGCCCAGCCACGCCAGCAACCACCAGGCCCGCGCCGCATAGGCACCGGGACCGTCGTCATACAGAACCACCTCACTGTCATTGTTGATGCCGAACACTTGCAGCCGTTCGATCAGCGCCGCCGGCTCCGGCAGCGGATGGCGACCGGTGACGCCTTTGGTCACCGGGCCGCTGAGGTCGCGTTCAAGATCGGCGAAATGTGCCCCGGCGATGTGCCCTTCGGCGTAGCTGCGCTGGCCGTAATCCGGGTCTTCGAGGGCAAAACGGCAATCGAGAATCACCAGCCCCGGTTGCGCCTTGCGGGCATCCAGTGCGGTCGGGCTGATCAGTTGCGCAATCGGCATAGCGAACGACTCCAGTGAGGAAATGGGCTTACGGTCTTTCTTCGAGGGCCTGGGCCAGCGGCACGTAGAACTCTTCGAACAAGGCGTTGACCTCATCGCGGGCCTGCTCGGTGACAAACCCCGCTTCCAGCACCAGCACCTGATACACGCCACGTTTGATGGCCTGTTCGCTGAGGTGATTGGAATTCTCCCGGGTCGTGCACAGGAAGCGCACCCACGAGGTGAGGATGATCCACGCGTTGAGGGTCAGGGACTCGATCTGTACCCGATCCATCTTCAGGATCCCGGCGGCAACGAAGCCTTCGTAGATCGCCGCGCCCTGGATCACGCAGCGCTGGGAGAAGCGCCGGTAACGCCCGGCCAGATCCGGATCGCTGTCGAGCAGATGCTCGAGATCGCGGTGCAGGAAACGGTAGCGCCACATCGCCGACAGCAGCTCCTTGAGATAGAAACGCTTGTCTTCGACCGTCGCGGCACGGCCCTGGGGCGGACGCAGGAAGCTGTCCACCAGGCTTTCGTACTCACTGAACAGCACGGCGATGATCGCCTGCTTGTTGGGGAAGTGGTAGTACAGATTGCCCGGAGAAATCTCCATGTGGGCGGCGATGTGATTGGTGCTGATGCTGCGCTCGCCCTGCTGATTGAACAGCTCGAGGCTGTTCTGCACGATGCGCTCGCTGGTTTTGATCCGTGGGGCCATGGCTTGAGCTTTAATTCAGAGTGCGTTGGGGGGCATCTTACGACCTAACCGGAACGGGATAAAACCAGGTTGCGCAAGGAAGCCATTTGACTTTCTAGAGCATAGACTCTAAAAAGTTCCTCAAAACAACATCTCCGGAGCTGACAATGACTGCCGATATTGCCTACCTGCAAACGCTGCAACAGCCGCTGGAAGAGCTCAACCGGTTGTTCGATGCGCAGCGTGCCGCGTACGCCGCCAACCCGATGCCGCCTGCGGCCCAGCGTCAGCAATGGCTCAAGGCACTGCGCGATTTGCTGAGCAGCGAACGGCAGGCCCTGATCGACGCGATCAGCTCCGACTTCAGCCACCGCAGCGCCGATGAAACCCTGCTCGCCGAACTGATGCCGAGCCTGCACGGCATTCATTACGCCAGCCAGCACATCAGCCAGTGGATGAAACCTTCTCGGCGCAAAGTGGGTGTGGCTTTCCAGCCGGCGTCGGCGAAAGTCGTGTATCAGCCGCTCGGCGTGGTCGGCGTCATCGTGCCGTGGAACTACCCGCTGTTCCTGGCCATCGGCCCGTTGACCGGCGCGCTCGCGGCCGGCAACCGGGTGATGCTCAAACTCAGCGAATCGACCCCGGCCACCGGCCTGCTGCTCAAGGAACTGCTGGCGCGGATCTTCCCCGAGGATCTGGTGTGCGTGGTGCTCGGCGAAGCCGATGTCGGCGTGGCGTTTTCGAAAATGCGCTTCGACCACCTGCTGTTCACCGGCTCCACCAGCGTCGGCAAGCATGTGATGCGCGCAGCGGCAGAAAACCTGACACCGGTGACCCTGGAACTGGGCGGCAAATCCCCGGCCATCGTTTCCCACGACGTACCGCTCAAGGACGCCGCCGAACGCATCGCTTTCGGCAAGACTCTCAACGCCGGCCAGACCTGCGTGGCCCCGGACTACGTGCTGGTGCCGGAAGATCGAGTCGGCGGTTTCGTCGAAGCCTATCGCCAGGCCGTACGCGGGTTTTATCCGACACTCGCCGACAACCCGGACTACACCGCCATCATCAACGAGCGCCAACTGGCGCGGCTCAACAGCTACCTCAGCGACGCCACCAGCAAGGGCGCGCTGCTGATTCCGCTGTTCGACCAGGGCCAGGGCCGGCGCATGCCGCACAGCCTGCTGCTGAATGTCAGCGACGAGATGACGGTGATGCAGGACGAAATCTTCGGCCCGCTGCTGCCGATCGTGCCGTATCAGGATCTGGATCAGGCATTTGCTTACATCAATCAGCGGCCACGTCCTCTGGCTCTTTACTACTTCGGCTACGACAAACGCGAACAGAAGCGCGTACTCAGCGAAACCCATTCCGGTGGCGTCTGCCTCAACGACACGCTGCTGCATGTGGCGCAGGACGACATGCCATTCGGCGGCATCGGCCCTTCGGGCATGGGCCACTACCACGGTCACGAAGGTTTCCTGACGTTCAGCAAGGCCAAGGGCGTGCTGGTCAAACAGCGCTTCAACGCGGCGAAGCTGATCTACCCGCCCTACGGCAAATCCATTCAGAAGCTGATCCAGAAACTGTTCATTCGCTAACGTCACCGCCGGGTAATAACAACAATGCACCCAAGCCTGACCGAAACACCTGCCCTGTCGCGCCGTGGCCTGCTGAAATTCAGCCTGGGCGCCACGGCTTTTCTCGCCACCGCTGGCCTTGGCGCCAGCCTCAGCGGCTGTTCGTCGAGCGTTTCAGCCAACGGATTCGCCGCGTTGCGCAGCGGTGATCTGCTGTTTCTGCGCGCACTGATTCCAGTGATGCTGGAGGGCGCCGTTGCTGTGGAAAAGATCCCCGCCGCTATCGATGGAACCCTGAAGTCGCTGGATTACAGCCTCGATCACCTGTCGCCGGAAATGCTCAAGCTCACCCGGCAACTGTTCGATGTGCTGGGCATGGCGGTGACGCGCGGTCCATTGACCGGAATCTGGGGCAGTTGGGAAAACGCCAGCCCCGAGGCGATCCGCCACTTCCTCGAACGCTGGGAAAACAGCTCGCTGAGCCTGCTGCGCATGGGCCACAGCTCGTTGCTGCAAATGGTGATGATGGCCTGGTACACCCGCGCCGAATCCTGGGCCCATTGCGGTTACCCCGGCCCGCCCGCCGTATGAGCCTGGCGACCCACGCAAAACAATAATAAGAGAACCTGATCGATGCCTGTACCCGACCCGTTTCGCGAAGGCCTTGCCCGTGGCTGGAAAACCTACAACGGCGCACAACTGACCGATGACCTGACCCTGGAAGCCGATGTCGCCATCATCGGCAGCGGTGCCGGCGGCGGCACCACCGCGGAAATCCTCAGCGCAGCCGGCTACAAAGTGCTGCTGATCGAAGAAGGCCCGCTCAAGACCAGCAGCGATTTCAAACTGCTGGAAGATCAGGCCTACAGCAACCTCTATCAGGAAGGTATCGGCCGCATGAGCAAGGATGGCGCGATCACTATCCTTCAGGGCCGCGCAGTCGGCGGCACCACGCTGATCAACTGGACATCGAGTTTTCGCACGCCCGAACCGACCCTCGAACACTGGGCCAAAGAGCACAACGTCAAAGGCCACAGCCCCGCCGACATGGCGCCGTGGTTCGAAAAAATGGAGCAGCGCCTCGGCGTCGCCCCGTGGATGGTGCCGCCCAACGCCAACAACGACGTGATCCGCAAAGGCTGTGAACAACTCGGCTACAGCTGGCACGTGATCCCGCGCAACGTGCGCGGCTGCTGGAACCTCGGCTATTGCGGCATGGGCTGCCCGACCAACGCCAAGCAATCGATGATGGTCACGACCATTCCGGCGACTTTGGAAAAGGGCGGCGAGTTGCTGTATCTGGCCCGGGCCGAAAAGCTTTTGATCAGCGGCGACAAGGTCACCGGCCTGCAGTGCGTGGCGATGGACGAACGTTGCGTCGAGCCGACCGGACACACGATCACCGTCAAGGCGCGGCATTACGTGCTGGCCGGCGGCGGGATCAACAGCCCGGCGCTGCTGATGCGTTCGGACGCACCGGATCCGCACAAACGGCTGGGCAAGCGCACCTTCCTGCATCTGGTGAACATGTCCGCGGGGCGCTTCGACGAGGTGATCAACCCGTTCTACGGTGCGCCGCAGTCGATCTATTCGGACCATTTCCAGTGGAAGGACGGCACCACCGGCCCGATGGCCTACAAACTCGAAGTGCCGCCGCTGCACCCGGCGCTGGCCGCGACGTTGCTCGGTGGTTTCGGTCAGGAAAGCGCGCAACACATGGCGGACCTGCCGCACACCCACGCGATGCTCGCCTTGCTGCGTGACGGTTTTCACCCGGACAGCCAGGGCGGCAGCGTCGAGCTACGCGGTGACGGCTCGCCAGTGCTCGACTATCAGGTGTCGCCTTACACCTGGGAGGGTTTGCGCCGGTCATTCCACAGCATGGCCGAGATCCAGTTCGCCGGCGGCGCCAAAGCGGTGATGCCGATGCACGCCGATGCGCGTTACGTGAGCAGTCTGGCCGAGGCCCGCTCGTTGATCGACAGTCTGAGTCTGGAGTTGTATCGCACCCGCCTGGGCAGCGCCCACGTCATGGGCGGCTGCGCGATGGGCGAGGACCCGAAAACCGCCGTCACCGACAGCCTCGGCCGCCATCATCAACTGAGCAATCTTTCGATTCACGACGGCTCGCTGTTCCCCACCAGCATCGGCGCCAACCCGCAGTTGTCGGTGTACGGTCTGACGGCGCAACTGGCGACATCCCTCGGCGAACGGTTGAGAAACCCGTGAAAAAGGCGAAAATTCCGATCGTCTATAGTGCTTTCTTACCCAACAGGCGACTTTCCCGACCGGGACGGCTGCGATACCATCCGACTCCCCAACGGATTCCCGCCAGGACGACGCGATGAACCGAGTGTTGTACCCAGGTACCTTCGACCCTATTACCAAGGGCCATGGCGATCTGGTCGAACGCGCCTCGCGCCTGTTCGACCACGTGATCATCGCCGTCGCTGCCAGCCCCAAGAAGAATCCGCTGTTCCCGCTGGAACAACGGGTCGAGCTGGCCCGCGAGGTCACCAAACACCTGCCGAACGTGGAAGTGGTCGGCTTCTCGACGCTGCTGGCGCATTTCGCCAAAGAGCAGAACGCCAACGTGTTCCTGCGTGGCCTGCGCGCGGTGTCGGACTTCGAGTACGAATTCCAGCTGGCCAACATGAACCGCCAGTTGGCTCCGGATGTTGAGAGCCTGTTTCTCACTCCATCCGAGCGTTATTCGTTCATTTCCTCGACCCTGGTGCGGGAAATCGCGGCCCTGGGCGGCGATATCAGCAAGTTCGTCCACCCGGCGGTGGCCGAAGCCCTGACCCTGCGCTTCAAGAAGTAACGACCGTTCAAACGGCGCCCGCGTGCACTACGGGCGCCAATGCGGCACAATTGCGCGCATTGATTCATAGCGCCCGGGCTCCCTGCCCCGGCTGGAGTTAGCATGTCCCTGATCATCACCGACGATTGCATCAACTGCGACGTCTGCGAACCCGAGTGCCCGAACGCCGCCATTTCCCAAGGCGAAGAGATCTACGTGATCGACCCGAACCTGTGCACCCAGTGCGTCGGCCACTACGACGAGCCGCAGTGCCAGCAGGTCTGCCCGGTGGATTGCATTCCACTGGACGAAGCCCATCCGGAGACTGAAGAACAGTTGATGGAGAAGTACCGCAAGATCACCGGCAAGGCTTGAGCCACTGAATCCGATCGCAGCGCCCGGCTGCGATCGCGTCATTCGCGCTGCTCGAATCCCTCCCCTGTGCAGCCCAGGCAACGCACGAACGCCGCTTTCGCCGGCGCCACCACCAGCGCCTCTCCCGCATCGCCAATCCCGCCACCCAGCGCGGTGAACGGCAACGACACGACGAACGCCCCGGCACCGATCACCGTCGCCACCACCAGCAATGGTCGGGCAATCAGCAGATCGCCGAGCATGGCGTAGGCCGGTGGATTCTGGATGGCGTAACGAGGATCACCGCTGCCGCCTTCCGTGGCCTGAATGGTCAGGCTGAAGCACAGCAGCAGGGCGACGATGAGGGTTTGCAAGGACTTCATGGCACGATCCTTCGGGCTGAACAGTGAGACAACTCACTATAGACCGTAGGACTTTTTCGGATGCCTTGCTCAGCTTTGGCAGCGCGGACACCAGACGCTGGCGCGCTGGCCGAGCTTCATTTCCCGCAGGCCCGTGCCGCAGACCTTGCAGTGCTCGTTACCACGCCCGTAGACAAACAGTTCCTGCTGGAAATACCCCGGCTGCCCGTCGCCACCGATGAAATCACGCAACGTGGTGCCGCCGCGCTCGATGGCGGCAGCGAGGATGCGTTTGATCTCGATCGCCAGCTTCAGATAACGCGCCCGGGAAATGCCTTTGGCTTCACGGCGCGGATCGATGCCGGCGGCGAACAGTGCTTCGGTCGCATAGATATTGCCGACCCCCACCACCACCGCGTTATCCATGATGAACGGCTTGACCGCCATCGAGCGCCCGCGTGACAGCTGATACAACCGCTCGCCATCGAACAGATCGGTCAACGGCTCCGGGCCCAGACGAATCAGCAATTCGTGATTGAGCGGGTCGGCGCTCCAGAGCATCGCCCCGAAACGCCGAGGATCGGTGTAGCGCAGCGCCAGGCCCGACTCCAGTTCGATATCGACATGCTCATGCTTGGCCGCCGGCATCCCGACCTCAACCAGCCGCAGGTTTCCCGACATGCCCAAGTGGCTGATCAGCGTGCCGACTTCGGCGTTGATCAGCAGATACTTGGCGCGCCGCTCGACCAGCACGATGCGCTGCCCGGACAGGCGCACATCGAGGTCTTCGGGAATCGGCCAGCGCAGACGCCGGTCACGCACGATCACCCGGCTGACGCGCTGGCCCTCCAGGTGCGGGGCGATGCCGCGGCGGGTGGTTTCGACTTCCGGCAATTCAGGCATGAGTTCCTCGAATTATTAGCTTCTTGAATCAGTGCGCGCCAAGTTCGCGGATGGTCTGCTTCAACGTTTCGAAGTCGTAATCCGAGAGGCCGATGTATTCGAGCACCAGCGGCCCGACGGCCTGCCATTCGAAGTCTTCGGTCTGATTGCCCAGCACGCGGTACGACGCGCAGATGTGCTCGGCCATTTTCAGGATCGCCAGCAGGTTTTTCATCTGACTGTTGCGCGAAGTCTCGTCGCTGAAGATCGCCATGGCATTGTGGTGGTTGGCGATGGCCGCACTGACGTGTTCCGGCAGGCGCCACGATTTGGCGGTGTAATAACCGACCACCGAATGATTGGTGTTGTAGACATCGTTCTCGGTGTCCACGACCCGGCGCTCGGCACTCGCGTTGGCATAGGCCTTTTCGAGCGTCGTCATGTAATCCGGGAAACGCTGAAGCATCAGCGGCACGCCGCAGTCATGGAACAGGCCCAAGGCGTAAGCCTCGTCGCTGGCCTCGGTGCCGACGCGCTTGGCCAGGGTCAGGCAGGTCATGGCCACGTCCTGGGCGGTATCCCAGAACCGGTTGAGCGTGACGATGGTGTCGTCATTCATCTCGCCCTTGATCGACATCGCGTTGATCAGATTGATGATCGAACGGCTGCCCAACAGGTTCACCGCGCGCTTGATCGAGGTGATCTTGTTGCTCAGGCCGTAATACGGCGAGTTGACGATTTTCAGCAGCGAGCCGGACAGGCCGGGATCCTGGGAGATCAGCTTGGCGATCGTCTCCAGGTCCGGGTCGGGCATGTATTGCTCCATTTGCAGATCCACCATGATCTGCGGCTGCGCGGGCACACTGATGCCTTGCAGGGACTGTTGAATCTGTTCGGTGGTCAGCTCTTGGGACATAAGTACACACTCTGGGACAGGCGGCGATTCTAACCCCTAAAAACCGACGAACGACACATCGGGGGCAGATCGGCGGAAACTTTCATTCAAGACCATCTGACGAATTCTGCCTTCATTCATTTGCAGGCCGGGCTGACGCGCCGCGTGTCCAGCGTCGAACCCGCGTGCAGCGCAACACGGTATACTCCCGCTCTTTTTTCCGGAGCGACGTCATGTCCCTGCCTAGCTTGCGCCTCAAAGCCAACGCCGACCGTCGCCTGCGCGCCGGTCACCTGTGGATCTACAGCAACGAAATCGACGTGGCCGCGACCCCGTTGCACGGCTTCAAGGCCGGCGACCAGGCGATCCTCGAAGCTGCCGGCGGCAAGCCGCTGGGCATCGTCGCCATGAGCCCGAACAACCTGATCTGCGCGCGCCTGCTGTCGCGCGACATCAAGCTGCCGCTGGACAAGTCGCTGCTGGTGCATCGCCTGAACGTGGCCCTGTCGCTGCGCGAGCGCCTGTTCGACAAACCGTTCTATCGTCTGGTCTACGGCGATTCCGACTTGCTGCCGGGTCTGGTGGTCGACCGTTTCGGCGACATCCTAGTGGTCCAGCTCGCTTCGGCGACCATGGAAGCCCATAAAGATGACGTGATCGCGGCGCTGACCCAAGTGCTCAAGCCAAGCGGCATCCTGTTCAAGAACGACTCCGCCGCGCGCGATGCCGAAGGCCTCGAGCGTTACACCGAAACCGTGTTCGGTGTGGTGCCGGAGTGGGTGGCGCTGGAAGAGAACGGCGTGAAGTTCGAAGCGCCAGTGGTTCAAGGTCAGAAAACCGGCTGGTTCTACGACCACCGCATGAACCGCGCACGCCTGGCCCCTTACGCCAAGGGCAAACGCGTGCTGGACCTGTACAGCTACATCGGTGGCTGGGGTGTGCAAGCGGCCGCATTCGGCGCCAGCGAAGTGTTCTGCGTCGACGCATCGGGCTTTGCCCTCGACGGCGTTGAGCGTAACGCCGCACTGAACGGTTTCGCCGACAAGATGACCTGCATCGAAGGCGACGTGTTCGAAGCCCTGAAGGAACTCAAGGCCAGCGAAGAGCGCTTCGACGTGATCGTTGCCGACCCGCCTGCGTTCATCAAGCGCAAGAAAGACCTGAAGAACGGTGAAGGCGCCTACCGTCGCCTGAACGAGCAAGCCATGCGCCTGCTCACCAAGGACGGCATCCTGTTCAGCGCTTCGTGCTCGATGCACCTGCCGGAAGACGATCTGCAGAACATCCTGCTGACCAGCGCCCGTCACCTGGACCGCAACATCCAGCTGCTGGAGCGTGGCAGTCAGGGTCCGGATCACCCGGTACACCCGGCCATCCCGGAAACCCGCTACATCAAGAGCATCACCTGCCGCCTGCTGCCTAACAGCTAACGGTATCGATGCTTGTAAAGAAGGGGAGCCCACGAGCTCCCCTTCTTTTTGCCTTTAATTTTGCTTTCCTACATTTATTGTCCTGCCGACGTGCAGGATTTTTCCGCGAATACTTTATTTACTGATATTTAACTTACACACCGACTTCACGCCAAAGATCAATCCGACAAAATTACTGGATTATTCCTACTTAATATTTGCTTGCGATTAACCCATTACAAACTATTATTAAGTCGTCACCACGGAGGTGACATCAACTAACCACGAAGCAACAATGAACAAGGAGTTCAATCATGAAAGCAATTACTCTGGAATCCCGCACTCTTGCAAACCTGGCTTTTCTGGTCGCACCTAAAGCCCGTTAAGTAAGGTTGGCGCTGGGTATGGCCGGCTACCCAGCGCCTCTGACAAAGCACCTATCCAGAGCAGCGTGCCCCAACATGCATATAAATCCTTATTTGTTCATACTGCCACGAACGCCCGGCCAGATAGTCTGGAACTACAAAGACCATACTCAACATGAACTTGATCTTGAGTATTCCTCCCGACTGGCACAACTTGTCCACAACCCTGATTCATATGACAGCAGCAACATAATAGACACACAGCTATTAAATGCCGGAATACTGACTTCTTCAAAAATCTCAGCACCAGTCTGGGGCTGGGATGAACTGTCCAGGATCTACCATATCGGGACGCGGGATATTCCTTGCGAACACACTCCCCGAAACATTCAGGAATGGTCCAGGCAGTACCTCGAACACTGCAACACAGTGCTTGCCACTCCACCGCCGGCCGACATGCCTGTGGATATCGGTCCGAACGCACTCATCGCCCTGCCCGAGCCGCTGGCACTGAATGACGACAGCCTGTCGGGTTCACTGACCCGGCGAAAGACCTGCCGATCCTTCACTGGCGCCGCCGTGTCGCTGGACGATGTGGGCACCTTGCTTTACCTGTCACTCGGTTACCTGCGAGAGCGCGAAGCCGATTGCGACGACAGCACCGCCGATGGACTGGGCGCACGACGCAGCAGCCCTTCCGGCGGCGGGCTCAATGCCTGCGCCGGGTTCGTGTTTGTACAGAACGTCGACGGACTGGCGCCCGGCGTGTATGCCTACCACTGCGCCGAACACGCCTTGAGCTTCATCAACCCCTTGCCCGACACCGCGACCGGCAATCTGCTGGGGGGCCAGCACTTCATCAATAACCTGCCATTGGGGCTGTTCATCACCGCCCGCTTCGACCGGCTCTGGTGGAAGTACCCGCATTCGCGTGCCTATCGAATGGCGTTCGTCGAAGCCGGGCACCTTTCGCAGACGTTTCAACTGGTGGCTACAGCGCTGGGCATGAACACCTGGCTCACGGGCGCGTTTTCCGACGATCAGGTCGAAACGTTGCTGAAGCTCGAGAACAGTGCGGAGCAACCCTTGTTCTTCGTCGGTTGCGGGGAAAGCGACGGTCAGGCGATGTGTCAGGAAATGCGTGACCTGTTGCGTGAGGTACAGACATGAGCGCTGTCGCCACGGAACCGGTCTTTCAGTTCACCTTGAGTGACTGGAACACCCGCGCCTCGGTCCGCACCAGTCCCCACGATTACCGTCTACCGGATGATCTACAGGAACAACTGGAAACCCGGCACTGGTTTCCACCAGCGTTTCTGCCCTATCTGGCGCACCCGGCCATCGAAGCGGCAGGGCGTTCGATGCTGCATCGGCTTACGGCCTGTCATCTGGTGCATTTTCTCGACTACACCACCTTGCTCGAACACCGGATCGTCAATCGCGCCGTCGAAACCATCGTCCACGGCGAACTGCCGGTCGCGGTGCCAGCGCCGATGAAGACCGCCGCGCTCCAGCTCTACACCGACGAGGGCTATCACGCCCTGTTTTCCAGTCAGGTGGCAGAGCAGATCGCCAGCCTCTACGCCATCACCGGGCGCCCGGTCATGCCCAGACGGATCACCCGGATGCACCTGTTGATTGCGCGCACCGCACAGGAGCAACGGCCGCTGGCGTACTTTCTTCTGGGCTTCGTCTCGGAAACCATCATTGCCCGTGAACTGCTGGATGTCTGTCGCGACAGCCTGGTGTCCGGCGTCAACGACATGTTGCGCGATCACCTCACCGACGAAGCGCGCCACAGCCGCTATTTCACCGAAGTGTTCCACTACCTCTGGTTGCACCTGAACCCGCGACAGCGAACGTTCACCGCGACGACCTTGCTCGACATTCTGGACATCTTCTTCGAAGTGGATGAGCACTGGCTGCAGGAAAGCCTCTGTGGCGCGGGCATTGCAAACACCACGGTGATGGACATTCTCGGCACGATGACATCGACCCAGGCCAGTCGACGGCGGGCACGCGCCGGCAGCCTCGCTACATTGAACGCATTGAAAAAAGCCGGATTTTTTGCCGAACCTCAAAACCAGACATTATTTGCCAGGGCAGGACTGATCGATGGATGACGGACAATCTGCGGTGACCCGACGAAAGCGTCGCGGGGCTGTCAGTCTGTTGCTGGCAATGGTGATGCTCGGCGTCTTTCCGCTGGATGTCCTGCTGCCTTCGTTCCCGGCACTGGCCGAACACTTTCGCCGCACCCCGGCGGACATCGCCCTGTCGATCAGCCTGTTTGCCGTCGGGATTGCCTTCGCCCAGTTGTTGATCGGGCCGCTGTCGGATGTGATCGGGCGCAAGGGGCTGCTGCTCGCCGGCATGAGCATTTCCATACTCGGCGCCCTCGGGTGCGTGATGACCTCGGACTATTCGCTGTTTCTGGTGTTCCGGGTGGTGCAGGCGCTGGGGTGCGGTTGCTTCGTGCTGTCACAGGCGCTGGTGCAGGACCTGTTTGAAGGCCAGCAACGTGATCGCCTGCGGATCCTGATGGTGACCGCCGGCGGGATTTTCATCTCGCTATCGCCGCTGGCTGGCACCTTTCTTCAGGCGACGCTGGGCTGGCGCGGCAGCTTCTGGGTGTTCATCGCATTATCAGCCGCAGTGCTGCTCAAGGCCTGGCTGTTTCTGGAGAGCACCCGACCGACCGCCAGTGGCACACGTACGAACTTCCTCATGGCCTATCGACGGGTTCTGGGAGATTTCGACTTCGTCGGCTACTGGTTGATTTCAGCGTTTGCCTTCGCCTGCCACTTTTCATTCATCGTGATCTCGCCGCTGATCTTCATGGATCGACTGCAACTGTCCGCTTACGAGTTTTCGTTGATCCTGCTGATCTACGGTGCGGCTTACGTCACCGGGGGGATCCTCGCCAGTGTGCTGAGCAGGCGCATCAACAGCGGCCAGCAGATGGTCGTCGGCCTGAGCCTGATCCTGTTCGCCGGCGTGACCATGCTGTACCTGTCGTCGAACTTTGCACTGGCTCCGGCGACAGTGCTGATTCCGATGCTGATCTGTACCGCCGGCACCACCATTGCCCGGCCGGCGGCCACGTCCCGGGCCATGAGTCTGTTTCCGGAAAACGCCGGCACCTCGGCCTCGGCCGGCAGCACGATCATTTTCATCTGCGGCGGCTTGATCAGTGCCTTGATCAGCCTGAGCCCGACCAATCTGCAATCCACGCTGGGCTACAGCTTCGTGATACTCAGCGGGGTGGCACTGGCGTTGAACGCGCGGATCAGTCGGCGCGACGATCTGGTGGGGCAACCGGACAGCGATTAATCCTGCCGGTCGTCATCCCGCACGCTTCGTCAGCACTGGAACAACGCTTTGCGCCATTCCCTCCTGACGCCAGCGGTGTAGAATCGCGAGATTCATCGCCATTCATCCCCGGCGGGTTTATGAGCTCAGGCTGAGACCAGCGGCGATCCCGCAACGTCATCGGCAACATCAGGACACACGGCCATTTCTGAGTGTTCCAGACGTCAATAGAAGCTCACTCCCTTTTGATACCTGATTAGCCGCCCGGAGTGCTCCATGCCAGATTACCGCTCGAAAACATCCACCCACGGCCGCAACATGGCCGGCGCCCGCGCACTGTGGCGCGCCACCGGGATGAAAGATGACGACTTCAAGAAGCCGATCATCGCCATTGCCAACTCCTTCACCCAGTTCGTACCGGGCCACGTTCACCTGAAGGACCTGGGCCAACTGGTTGCCCGTGAGATCGAACGCGCTGGCGGCGTTGCAAAAGAATTCAACACCATCGCCGTGGACGACGGCATCGCCATGGGCCACGACGGCATGCTCTATTCGCTGCCGAGCCGCGAGATCATCGCCGACTCCGTCGAGTACATGGTCAACGCCCACTGCGCCGATGCCATTGTCTGCATCTCGAACTGCGACAAGATCACCCCCGGTATGCTGATGGCCGCCCTGCGCCTGAACATCCCGGTGATCTTCGTCTCCGGCGGCCCGATGGAAGCCGGCAAGACCAAACTGGCCAGCCACGGTCTCGACCTCGTCGACGCCATGGTGATCGCCGCCGACTCCAGCGCTTCTGACGAGAAGGTTGCCGAGTACGAGCGCAGCGCCTGTCCGACCTGCGGTTCGTGCTCCGGCATGTTCACCGCCAACTCGATGAACTGCCTGACCGAAGCCCTGGGCCTCGCACTGCCGGGCAACGGTTCGACCCTGGCCACCCACAGTGACCGCGAACAGCTGTTCCTGCAGGCCGGCCGCACCATCGTCGAGCTGTGCAAACGCTACTACGGCGAGAACGACGAGTCGGTACTGCCGCGCAACATCGCCAACTTCAAGGCGTTCGAGAACGCGATGATGCTCGACATCGCCATGGGCGGCTCGACCAACACCATCCTGCACTTGCTGGCCGCGGCCCAGGAAGCCGAGATCGACTTCGACCTGCGTGACATCGATCGTCTGTCGCGCAAGGTGCCGCAACTGTGCAAGGTCGCGCCGAACATCCAGAAGTACCACATGGAAGACGTTCACCGCGCCGGCGGCATCTTCAGCATCCTCGGTTCGCTGGCCCGTGGCGGCCTGCTGCACACCGACCTGCCGACCGTGCACAGCCGCAGCATGGAAGAAGCCATCGCCAAGTGGGACATCACCCAGACCGACGATGAAGCCGTACACCACTTCTTCAAGGCAGGCCCGGCCGGCATTCCGACGCAAACCGCGTTCAGCCAGTCGACCCGTTGGGAAACCCTGGACGACGACCGTGAAAACGGCTGCATCCGCAGCTTCGAACACGCCTATTCAAAAGAAGGCGGCCTGGCCGTGCTGTACGGCAACATTGCCCTGGACGGCTGCGTGGTGAAAACCGCCGGCGTCGACGAGTCGATCCATGTGTTCGAAGGCAATGCGAAGATCTTCGAAAGCCAGGACAGCGCCGTACGCGGCATCCTCGCCGACGAAGTGAAGGAAGGCGACATCGTCATCATTCGCTACGAAGGCCCGAAAGGCGGCCCGGGCATGCAGGAAATGCTCTACCCGACCTCGTACCTGAAATCCAAAGGCCTGGGCAAAGCCTGCGCCCTGCTGACCGACGGCCGTTTCTCCGGCGGTACTTCCGGTCTGTCCATCGGCCACGCTTCGCCAGAGGCTGCGGCCGGCGGCGCGATCGGTCTGGTGCAGGACGGCGACAAGGTGCTGATCGACATTCCAAACCGCTCGATCAACCTGTTGATCAGCGACGAAGAACTGGCGGCACGCCGGGTCGAGCAGGACAAGAAAGGCTGGAAACCGGTCGAACAGCGTCCACGCAAAGTGACCACCGCCCTCAAGGCCTACGCCCTGCTGGCGACCAGTGCCGACAAGGGTGCGGTGCGCAACAAGGCGATGCTCGACGGGCTGTAATGCTTAGCCGTAGCGCATAAAAATGCCCCGCCAAGTGCGGGGCATTTTTTTGCCTTCAGGCTTACTGAATTTCTTCAGGTTTGACGATCACCCAGTTCTTGTCCGCCGTCACCGGCAAGCCTTCTTTCGCCTGAGCCGCCGCGTGCTTGGCCATCATGCCCTGAATCTGGGTCATGTATTTGTCCTTGCGGTTGACCCACAGGTGAATGCCGCCCTTGGCCACGTCCACATCGTGGAACAGCATGTAGCCGTCGCTGGTCGGCGTGTCGCCACCCACCAGAACCGGTTTTTTCCATTCGTCGATGTAGGTCAGGATCGCCGCGTGCTTGCCGGCCATCCAGGTCGCCGGCGTCCACAGGTACGGGGTCAATTCGAGGCCGAGGTTGGCCTTCTCGTCATACTTGCCGGCGGTGATCTGCTTGCGCGCCGTGGTCAGTTCGCCGGTCTCGCGGTTCTTCAGCAACGTGGTCACGCCGATCACGTTCTGCGGTTTGACGTTGTAGCCGTACTTCGGATCGGCCGCGACCATCCGCACCAGTTCTTCGGAGGCGGCGGTCATCACGTAGACCTCGATGCCGTTCTCCATCAGTTTGTTGTACAGCTCTTTCTGGCCAGTGAAGATCTTCGGCGGATTCACATCCAGGTTCTTGACCACGTCACCTTCGTAATAGGTTGCCGGCACCGGTTTGCCCGAAGCCATCAGCTCATCGACGTAGCCCTTGAGTTCCTTGAGGGTGAAGCCGGAAAACACCTGCGCGACCCATGGATAGCAGACCATGTCGTCGACTTCACAGAGGCGGTAGTAGTAGCTGAACAGGCTTTCCTTGTGGTCGGCGGTGTCCTTGAACGGCATCAGCTTCAGGGAGGGGTCGAGCTTGTCACGGGTGATCAGGCCCTTGTTTTCCATGAACGGCAGCAACGACTCTTCGAGGTCGTAGCGGTAACTGGTGTTGTCCATATCGAACACCGCGTAGTTACCCTTGTTGGCGTTGGCGGCGATCATCGCGTCCAGTGCCTTGGCCTGATCCGCCGGCCAGTGTTTCAGGTCGGTGGCGAATGCCTGAGTGGCCAGGCCCATCCCCACAGTCAGTGCGACAGCCAGAAATTTCGGTGCAAACTTCATTGGCGCTTCTCCCTGGGTCAAAGAAATCGACGCTAACAAATAAATGTGACAGTCCCCGTCTGTCAGCGACCGTCCACGTCCGTTTCGCGCCAGCTGCATCCCCGAGAGCGACACCCGCTTATTCCAAAAACGACGGACAACCTTTGATTTCGGTATTAAATCATTGGAAATCAAACTGTTAGGCTTGCCGGTTCGCAACAGCCCCGGAAGGCTGTTGGCACAGTCTTTTCTGGAGTTCTCATGAATCTGCCCCTGATTCTCAACGTGCTGGTGTTCCTCGCCCTGCTCTTCGGCCTGGCGCAAACCCGCCACACCTCGTGGAGCCTGGCGAAAAAAGTCCTGCTCGCGCTGGTGCTGGGTGTGGCATTCGGCGTCGCGCTGCACACGATTTACGGTGCCGGCAACCCGGTGCTGAAAGCCTCGATCGGCTGGTTTGATCTGGTCGGCAACGGTTACGTGCAACTGCTGCAAATGATCGTGATCCCGCTGGTATTCGCCTCGATCCTCAGTGCCGTGGCCCGTCTGCACAACGCTTCTTCGCTGGGCAAGATCAGCTTCCTGACCATCGGCACGCTGCTGTTCACCACCGCGATTGCCGCGCTGATCGGCATCGGCCTGACCAACCTGTTCGGCCTGACCGCCGAAGGCCTGGTTGCCGGCACGCAGGAAATGGCCCGTCTGCAAACCATTCAGACCGACTACGCCGGCAAGGTCGCCGACCTGAATGTGCCGCAACTGCTGCTGTCGTTCATCCCGCAGAACCCGTTCGCCGACCTGGCGCGGGCCAAGCCGACCTCGATCATCAGCGTGGTGATTTTCGCTGCGTTCCTGGGGGTTGCCGCGCTGCAACTGCTCAAGGATGACGTCGAGAAAGGTCAGAAAGTGATCAACGCCATCGACACCCTGCAAGCCTGGGTGATGCGTCTGGTGCGTCTGGTGATGAAGCTGACCCCGTACGGCGTGCTGGCGCTGATGACCAAAGTGGTGGCCGGTTCCAACCTGCAGGACATCATCAAGCTCGGCAGTTTCGTGGTGGTGTCGTACCTCGGTCTGGGCCTGATGTTTGTGGTGCACGGTTTGCTGGTGTCGGCGGCCGGGATCAACCCGCTGCGCTTTTTCCGCAAGATCTGGCCGGTGCTGACCTTCGCGTTCACCAGCCGCTCCAGCGCCGCGAGCATTCCGCTGAGCATCGAAGCGCAGACTCGTCGTCTGGGCATTCCGCAATCGGTGGCAAGCTTCGCGGCCTCGTTCGGTGCGACCATCGGCCAGAACGGCTGCGCCGGTCTGTACCCGGCGATGCTGGCGGTGATGGTTGCGCCAACCGTGGGCATCAACCCGCTGGATCCGCTGTGGATCGCGACGCTGGTGGCGATCGTAACCTTGAGTTCGGCCGGTGTGGCGGGCGTGGGTGGAGGTGCGACCTTCGCCGCGCTGATCGTGCTGCCGACCATGGGCTTGCCGGTTTCGCTGGTGGCGTTGCTGATTTCGGTCGAGCCGCTGATCGACATGGGTCGTACGGCGCTGAACGTGAGCGGTTCGATCACCGCTGGTGCGATTACCAGCCAGGCGATGCAGCAGACCGACAAGGCACTGCTGGATGCCGATGAGCATGCGGAGCTTGCTCAGGCTTAAACTCTTTAGCGCCTAAACGGGCCTCTTCGCGGGCAAGCCCGCTCCCACAGGGATTTGCATTCCAATGTGGGAGCTGGCCTGCCAGCGACGCTTTTAGGCTTTTTCCCAGACTTCGAAGTTGTAAGCCGGTTTGTCGCCTTCAGCCGGATTCGGCACGTTCGACACCAGCTTCCACTGGTTCAGATCGAACTCCGGAAACCACGCATCGCCTTCCGGGCTCAGCGCCACACGGGTCAGATACAAACGATCCGCCTGCGCCAGCCCCTGCGCATACAACTGCGCCCCGCCAATCAGCATCAACTCGTCGACGCCCTGCTCTTTCGCCCACTCTTCGGCACGAACCACGGCGGCTTCCAGCGACGAATAGACTTCCGCGCCTTCCAGCACCAGACCGGCCTGACGGCTGACCACGATATTCAAGCGGCCCGGCAACGGACGACCCAGCGAATCCCAGGTCTTGCGACCCATGATGATCGGCTTGCCGAGCGTCGTGGCCTTGAAGTATTTGAAGTCCCCCGGCAGGTGCCAGGGCATGCTGTTGTCGACGCCGATCACGCGGTTTTCACCGAGGGCTGCGATCAGGCTGAGGGGAAGTGATTTAGTCATGCCGGCGAGGATACCAGAGCCGCCCTTACCCCGATAAGCGCCACAGCGGTTATGCTCACGGCTCAATCAAGCAACGGGATGCCGCGTGACTGAACTGACTCCACTGCAAAACCTATGGCTCACCGAAACCGTGCGCCTGCGCGAAGAACACGCAGGCCCGCTGGACGATCTGGAAGCCAATCGCCTGGCCCGCGCGGCCGGCGGCGACCTGCCGGGGCGCATTCAACGCCGCGCCCTGTGGCTGGCCGAGCGCGATGGTCTGACCTCCGCGCTCAAACACTGGCTGCAGGGCGCGCGCCTGGCGCTGCTGTTGATGGTGCTGCTGGCCTGCGTGACCGGTGCCGGGATGGCCTTTTCCACACTGGGCGACGGCACGCGAGCGGTGAATATTTTCTGGGCGCTGGGCACATTACTCGGGGTGAATCTGATCCTGCTGCTGAGCTGGCTGTTCGGCCTGCTGTTCGCCGGTGAACATGGCGCAGCACTCGGCCGGCTGTGGCTATGGCTCAGCGAAAAATTTGCCCGGGATGCCAAAGCCGCGCAACTACCACCCGCGCTGCTGGTGTTGCTGCAACGGCACAAACTCAACCGCTGGGCGATCGGTACGCTGGTCAATGGCCTGTGGCTGCTGATTATGCTCAGTGCCTTGAGCATGCTGGTACTGATGATGGCCGCCCGACGCTATGACTTCATCTGGGAAAGCACGTTATTCGGTGCCGACTTCTTCTCCGCCCTGACGGATGCATTGGCGGTCATTCCCAATGCGTTGGGTTTGTCTGCGCCGCGTGTGGACATGATTCGCGTAACGCTGGATACCGATTACAACCGCGAACTGGTTCGTCAGTCCTGGGCGATCTGGCTGGTCGGTGCGGTGTTGATCTATGGTGTTCTGCCACGGCTGGCCTTGATGCTGTTCTGCCGCTGGCGCTGGAAACGCGGGCGCGATCGCTTGCGTCTGGACCTGAACCTGCCCGGCTACGCCCAACTGCGCGAACGCCTGATGCCGACCAGCGAACGCCTCGGCATCACCGACCCAGAACCTGCGCAATTGCACCGCGTCGAAAGCACCGTCGGCGAGCACGCCAGCGATGGTGCGTTGCTCGTGGCAATCGAACTCGACGATCAACACCTATGGCCGCCGACGCTGCCGAAAAACGTCAGCAACGCCGGCATCCTCGACAGCCGTGAATCGCGCAACAAACTGCTCGAACAACTCAGCCGCTTCCCGCCGGCACGCCTCGCGATTGCCTGCGACCCACGGCGTTCACCGGATCGCGGCAGCCTGGCGCTGATCGCCGAGCTGGCGCGCAACGCCGCCGCGACCCGCGTCTGGCTGTTGCAGGCGCCGCCAGGACAAGGACTAGACGCCGAACGCCTCGGTGACTGGCACATAGCGTTGCAACAGCTGGAGCTGCCGTTCGCCGATTGCGCCCCGTTGAACTGGCTGGAGCACGGACATGACTGATGCCTGGAAAGCGCCGCTGAAACTGGCGGTGGTCGGCCACACCAACGTCGGCAAGACTTCGCTGTTGCGCACCCTGACCCGCGACGTCGGCTTCGGTGAAGTCTCCCATCGACCGAGCACGACGAGGCATGTCGAAGGTGCGCGGTTGTCGGTGGATGGCGAACCGTTGCTCGACCTCTACGACACGCCCGGTCTGGAGGACGCCATCGCCCTGCTGGATTTTCTCGAGCGTCTGGAACGTCCCGGCGAACGCCTCGACGGCCCGGCACGGCTGGCGCGGTTTCTCGACGGCAGCGAAGCGCGCCAGCGTTTCGAACAGGAAGCCAAAGTGCTGCGGCAACTGCTCGCTTCCGATGCCGGCCTGTACGTGATTGACGCCCGCGAACCGGTGCTGGCCAAGTACCGCGACGAACTGGAAGTGCTGGCCAGTTGCGGCAAGCCGCTGTTGCCGGTGCTGAATTTCGTCAGCAGCGCCAACCATCGCGAACCGGACTGGCGTGAAGCCCTGGCGCGCCTCGGCCTGCACGCGCTGGTGCGTTTCGACAGCGTCGCCCCGCCGGAAGATGGTGAGCGTCGGTTGTATGAAAGCCTCGCACTGTTGCTGGAGAACGCCCGCCCACAACTTGAACGCCTGATCGCCGATCAACAGGCCCAACGCCTCGCCCGCGAGCAAAGCGCCGCACGCCTGATCGCCGAACTGCTGATCGACTGCGCCGCGTGCCGACGCAGCGTGGCGAGCAACGCCGAGCAGGAACAACAGGCCATCAGCGAATTGCGCAAAGCCGTGCGCCAGCGCGAACAACGCTGCGTCGAGGCGCTGCTCAAGCTCTACGCCTTCCGCCCACAGGACGCCGCTGCCAGCGATCTGCCGTTGCTCGACGGACGCTGGGGCGATGACCTGTTCAACCCGGAAACCCTCAAGCAACTCGGCGTGCGGGTCGGCGGCGGAATTGCCGCTGGTGCCGCAGCAGGTGCCGGTGTGGATCTGCTGGTGGGCGGCATCACCCTCGGCGCCGCCGCTCTGGCCGGGGCCATTGCCGGCGGCGCCCTGCAAACCGCCCGCAGCTATGGCAACCGCCTGCTGGGCAAGATCAAAGGGCAGCGAGAATTGACGGTCGACGACAACGTGTTGCGCCTGCTGGCCCTGCGTCAGCGGCAACTGCTGCAAGCGCTGAATGCCCGAGGCCATGCAGCGATGGATGCCGTTCAGGTGGCGACGCCGCAGGACAAGACCTGGCGCGAAGGCAAGCTGCCGGAGGCGCTGAACATTGCCCGGGCCCACCCGCAATGGTCGTCGCTCAACCCGCATCCGAAACTGAATCAGGCCCAGCGTCAGGAACAGATCGATGAACTGGTCGGCAAGGTCCTCGAACTCTAGAACCAGCCGAACTTGAGGAACTGTTTGACCAGCGCCGTCACCCGGCTGCGATCGGTGCGATTGGCGCGCCCGTCGTTGTCGACGTCCGAACACAGGACAACTTCGAAGCGGCCATCGTTATCCAGGTCGTGGACGGCGGCTTTGTAAGCGATGGTTTTGCCCTGGTGAAAGTGCAGCCTCACTGATTCCGGTGTTCCATCGCTGCCGGGGTTCAGAGCGAAGATCCGCAGATGTCGCGTGTCCTCGTCGGCCGCGTTGAACCAGGCGCATTTCAGATAGGTTCGGGTGAAGCTGCGCAGTTGCGCGACTTCACGGGCAGAGGCTTCGCGCCAATCCTGTTCGGTGTGATGAAAGCGCAACTGGACAGTTTCCCCTGCGCCGCTGCCGGATCGATCCCGGGCAATCACTTTCATAAAACGCATCCGTGCGCTCCTTCGGCAAAAAAACAGTCTGGGCCGAAGGGGCAACACCCGCCATGCACCGTTTCCCGGTTTGGCGTAAGAAGGTTCAGCGCGCCTCGCGGGACAGCACGGTAAAAGCCTTGCCCTTCAACAACGCAAGATCCATCACCGGCACGGCCATCTCCTTCGCCAGCTCATCCCACTGGCGCATTCGCAAGCTGACGGCGCACAACGGATCCTGCTCGAACGCATCGGCTTCGGCCTCGGTCATTACCCCGCCCTGATACTCCAGGGTGCGGCGGCTGGCTTCGCTCAAACGGTCGTAATAGCCCGACTCCCTGAGCGTCAGGTAGCGCTTGGCCTGGACGTGATATTCCACCAGCCGCGCCAGGCGCTCGCTAAATCCGGCCTCTCGCAAATAGTCCGCGCCGAGGCGTTCGTGGCTGACCACGCCGTAACCGCCCATATTCTCCGCGCCTTCGGCACACAAATGGCCGATGTCATGGAAGAACGCAGCAAGCACCACTTCATCGTCGAAGCCTTCGGCGATGGCCAGTTGCGCCGCCTGGGACATGTGCTCGATCTGCGACACCGGTTCGCCGATGTAGTCGCTGGCGCCGAAGCGCTCATAGAGGCCGAACACCCGGTCGATGACTTGTTCGTGACTCAACATCAGTGCTCTCCAAAAAGCTGTGCAACATTGCGCTCGGCCATGGCCGGACCGACGCTCATGCCGACGCCGCTGTGCATCAGCGCCACACTCAGCCCCGGCGCCGGACGCAGGAACGAAAACGGCCCCGGCCCCCGGGAACCATAGACACCCTGCCAGCGCTCGACCACCTGCACCTTGCAGCCGAGGGTCTGTTCGGCCAGTTCGAGCATCCAGTTGTCGACCTGTTCTGCGTTGAACGGCGACGGATCGCTGCCGTAATGGTGCGAGTCGCCAATGATCAGTTCGCCATACGGCGTCGGGCTGATCAGCAGGTGAATACCGTTTTCCTGCAAGTGCGGTTGTTCGCGCAGGATTTGCGCCTGCACTGCGGCCGCTTCCGGCAGATCGGCGAAGGCGCCGTAGTGCACGCAGCTGAGGCCGGTGAGCAAGGCGTGTTGCAAGTTCAGGTCGATCTGCGGCCGGGCGCGGAGCATTTGCAGGCGGCAGATTTGCGGATTGAGGGCGGCAATCGGCTCGGCCAGCAAGGTCTGATAATCATGGCCGGAGCAAACGATGATTTGCTCGGCAGTAAAAATGCCGGCAGTGCTTTGGAGCCTCCCCGGCTCGACATCACGCACCAGCGTCGAGAAGTGAAACTCGACGTTGAGTTCGCGACGCAGGTATTCGATCAGCGCCGGAATCGCTTCCCGGGAATACAGCTGTTGATCGTCCATCCCGTGCAGCGCGGCGCGGTGATGGCTGAACTGGCCGCCATACAGATCGCGCAACGCGGCACCGCGCAGCAGTTCGACGCGGTAGTTGTGCTCGACGGCGCGCCCGGCGCAGAAGGCTTCGAGCAAGTGCTCTTCGGCCTCGGTGCGGGCGAACAGGTACGAGCCGTTGCGCTTGAGTTGCAGGCCGGCGAGCTGCGCCCACTGCCCCCAGATTTCGCGACTGGCTTTGGCCAGTTCGAGCATCGGGCCCGGTGGCTGGCCGGTGACCAGCGCCTGGCCGAAGTTGCGTACCGACGCGCCGCTTGGCGTAGCGGTGCGCTCGAAAACCGCGACCTTGAGACCGCGTCGGGCGGCGGCATAGGCGTGGGACAGGCCCAGGATGCCGGCGCCGACGATCAGCAAGTCTTTGTGTTGTGTCATTGAGAGATGCTCTGAATGCGAGACCGCCATCGCTGGCAAGTCGAATCGTCGAACCGCAGCTCCCACAGGATTTGTGGTGAACACTGATTGTGTGGACACCTTGGCAACTGTGGGAGCTGGCTTGCCAGCGATGGGGCCCTGTCAGTCGATGAAGATCTTACTTGGCAGCAACTTTCTCGGACTTGCCGTCATAGCGCTTGCGCCATTCGGTCAGGATCTCGTCGCGGTTCTTCGAGGCCCAGGCGAAGTCGTTCTTGATCAGGCGCTGTTCGTAGTCGGCCGGCAGTTCGGTCTGCGGCTTGGCGATGCCCGGTTGGGCGAGGACGGCGAAGTTTTCCTTGTACAGATCCATCGCCGGGGCGCTGGCGGAGAAGTCGGCCAGTTTCTTCGCGGCTTCTTCATGCGGCGTGCCTTTGACCACGGCAGTGGCTTCGATCTCCCAGCCCAGGCCTTCCTTCGGCAGGATGATGTCCAGCGGTGCGCCCTGACGCTTCAGCTGAACGGCCGGGTATTCGAAGGAAATGCCGATCGGGAATTCGCCCGCTGCCGCCAGTTTGCAAGGCTTGGAACCGGAGTGAACGTATTGGCCGATGTTCTGGTGCAGGCCGTCCATGTAGGCCCAGCCCTGCTTCTCGCCGAAGGTTTGCAGCCAGGCGCTGACGTCGAGGAAACCGGTGCCGGACGAGGCCGGGTTCGGCATCACGATCTTGCCTTTGTACTCAGGCTTGGTCAGGTCCTGCCAGCTCACCGGTTTGGTCAGGCCCTGCTTCTCGGCCTCGACGGTGTTGAAGCAAATGGTTGCGGCCCAGACGTCCATGCCGACCCAGGCTGGCGGGTTGGCGGCGTCGCGGTAGTTCGCGCCGATCTTGCCCAGATCCTTCGGCGCATAGCTTTGCAGCATGCCTTGCTGATCGAGGATCGCCAGACTCGACGCCGCCAGACCCCAGACCGCGTCAGCCTGCGGGCGGTCCTTCTCGGCCAGCAGTTTGGCGGTGATGATCCCGGTGGAGTCGCGCACCCACTTGATCTCGACGTCCGGATTGACCTTTTCGAAGGCTTCTTTGTAGGACTTCAACTGTTCGGCTTCGAGGGCGGTGTACACCGTCAACTCGGTTTTTGCCGCGAAGGCATTCAGGCTGAAAGTAGCGAGCACAGCAGCGGCCAGGGCCATAGGCTTGAACATGATCGTTTTCCTTTCTCGGATTAAAGAGATGAGTTGAGGTTGGGCATATCAGTGACCGGGCGCCGTTTGCCGCCAGGCCTGGGAACGGCGCAGCAATCCGCGCGAAGTCCACGCCAGCAGCAAGGACACGCCCGCCGAGGTGAACAGAATCAGGGTCGACATCGCCGCCGCGCCACCGACGTTGCCGGCGTCATCCATGTTCAGCACCGCCACCGCCGCGAGGATGGTGTCGGGGCTGTAGAGGAAGATCGCGGCGGAAACGGTGGTCATCGCCGAGACGAACAGGTAGCGCACGATGTCCAGCAGCGCCGGCAGGCAGATCGGCACGGTGACCCGCAGGTAATGCCGGTACAGCGGCGCCTTGAGCGACAGCGCGGCGGCTTCGAACTCGGCGTCGAGCTGGCGCAGCGCGGTGGTGGCGGTCATCTGCGCGGTGGTCAGATAGTGAGCAATGGTGCAGACGATCAGCAGGGTCATGGTCCCGTACAGCACGTGCAGCGGGTTGCCGGTGAGGTTGAAGAAGAAGACGTAACCCAGACCGAGCACCAGCCCCGGCACCGCCATCGGTACGAAACTGAGCATGCGCAGCGTCAGATTCAGCCCGCGCTGGCTGCGGGTCTTTTCCATCAGGTAGGCACCGGTGAAGATCAGCACGCTACCGATCAACGCCGTGCCCAGCGCCATCTTCAGACTGTTGCCGTAGGCCAGCCAGCCACCGCCGGCGGTCTCGTTGAACTGATAGTGGTTGAGCGACAGCGACAGGTTGTATGGCCAGAACTTCACCAGCGACGAGAACACCGCCATGCCGAACACCAGCAGCAACGCGGCGCTGATCAGCAGGACCACGCTGAGATAAAAGGCATCGCGCTTCTTCGACGGTGCCGGTTTGAACACCTGGGCGCGGCCGCTCATGGAGTCGCCGTGCCGACGACGCAGCCAGGCATCGACGCCGAAACTGAACAGTGCCGGCAGCAGCAGAACCATGCCGATCAACGCGCCGCGACCGAATTGCTGCTGGCCGACCACCGCTTTGTAGGCTTCCAGTGCCAGCACCTGATAGTCGCCACCGACCACCACCGGCACACCGAAATCGGTGATGGTCAGGGTGAACACCAGACAGAACGCGGCGAACACAGCCTGGCGGGTCGCCGGCCAGGTGATGCTACGAAAGGCCTTTGCCGGGCTGGCGCCCATGCTCGACGCAGCGTCGAACAGTCGCGCATCTGCCAGCGACAGGGCTGACAGCAAAATCATCAAGGCGTGTGGGAAGGTGTAGATCACCTCACCCAGAACAATCCCCCAGAAGCCATAGATGTTGTCCGACAGCATCCCGCGCAACATGCCCTGATTGCCGAACAGATAGACCAAGGCAATCCCCGGCAACATCGACGGCGCCATCAGCGGCAGCAGGGAAATCCCACGCCAGATGCCTTTTACCGGAATCAGCGTGCGCTGCAAGGCGTAGGCAAACAGGTAGGCCAGCGGTACGACGATCGCCGCGACGCTGAGGGAAACCTTCAGGCTGTTGCCGAGCAGCCAGTGGAAATTGTCACTGGTCACCAGCTCTTTCGCGGCGAGCCAGCCACCGCCCTGCCCGGCTTCGCTGCTGAAGCCGCGCCAGAAGATCGCCAGCAATGGCAACAGCACCGCCACACCGAGCAGCACCAGCAGCAGGAGTTTGCCGCCGAGGACGAAGATCCGGTCGCCGACCTCGGCCCCGGACATCTGCCGCGCCTGCTTTTGCGGCAGCGGCAGCGCGAGGTTGCTGTTCATCAGGCAAACACCTGCAGGCTGCGTGGCGGCAAGGCGACCATGATCTGCTGGGCGCCGAGGCGCGGCATGGCTTCCGGCGCCAGTTCAGCGAGCAAGGCGTGGCCGGGCAATTGATCGAGTTCAAAACTCATGCGGCAGCGGTTGCCGAGGAAGGTGATCTCGCGGACCTTGGCCGGGAACAGGTTTTCCTCGTGTACCAGCGGATTGACGTTGATCGCTTCCGGGCGGCAGAACAGTCGACCCGACGGACTATGGACGCTGCCGTCGGCCAGGCGCAGGTTCATCCCGCCGACCTTGGCGTGGCTGTCGCTGCTGCGCTGGAATGGCAACCAGTTGCCCTGGCCGACGAACTCGGCCACGAACGGCGTGGCCGGGCGGTTGTAGATTTCCTGCGGGGTGGCGTACTGCTCGACCTTGCCGTTGTTCATCACGGCGATGCGGTCGGCCATCAGCATGGCTTCGTCCTGATTGTGGGTGACCATCAGGGTGGTGATGCCGAGGTTGCGTTGCAGTTGGCGCAGCTCGGTGCACAGATGCTCGCGGACCCGGGCGTCGAGGGCCGACATCGGTTCGTCGAGCAACAGCAGCGACGGCGCGGGGGCCAGGGCGCGGGCCAGGGCAACTCGTTGCTGCTGGCCGCCGGACAACTGACCCGGGTACTTTTTCTCACTGCCGGTGAGGCCGACCAGTTCCAGCATCTGACCGACGCGACGGCGCACTTCATCGCGACCGCTGCCGGCGAGGCCGTAGGCAATGTTCGCTTCGACGGTCAGATTCGGGAACAGCGCGTAGGACTGGAACAGAATGCCGTAGTCCCGAGCCTGGGGCGCGAGGTGGGAAACGTCGCGCTCGCCGAGGTACAACTCGCCGCTATCCTGCTTCTCCAGACCGGCGATGCAACGCAGCAGCGTGGTCTTGCCACAGCCCGACGGGCCGAGCAGGCACACCAGCTCACCGGCCGCGACATCGAGGGAGACGTTATCCAGCGCCGTGAAGGCGCCGAAGCGCTTCTGCACGCCGCGCACTTTCATCGGTGCGCCGGGGTTGGTCAGGGCAGTTGCGATTGCAGGGTTCATGGACAGGCCTCATCAAGCAGATGAGACGAATCCTAGAGTTGTAATGCGTCGGTCATATGGCAGTGAGGCAAAAACGACCGATAGTGGTATTCAGGGATTTTGGTTGATCAGGCCGGAGACATTTCCTGCGCCAACCCCAGAAACGCCGCCGGCAAGCGCGCGTTCTTGCGTTCCTTGAGGCAGTAGAGGTATTCGGGAATCTGCGGTGCATTCTCCAGGGTCAGCACCCGCAACTGCGGATCGTGCGGCACTTCCTGGCGGGCAATGATGCTGATGCCGATGTTGCGCAGCACCGCCTCGCGGATCGACTCGCGGCTGCCGATCTCCAGCAACGGGCCAAAACTGACCCCGGCGCTGGCCAGCAACTCTTCGGTGAGGCGACGGGTGGTCGAACCGGATTCGCGCATCAGCAAGGTATGCCCGGCCAATGCACTCAGCGTCACATGGTCGTGCGCCGCCAGCGGATGATTACGATGAACCGCCAGCACCAGCGGATCGCTGCCGAGCACCCGCCGGATCAGCCGTGCATCGTCGAGCAACTGCGAGGATGCCGCGACATCCACCCGATAGTCCTCCAGCGCTTCGAGCACCTGCTGCGAGTTGCCGATTTCCACCGACACCTCTACCTGCGGCAGGCGCTCGCGGAAGGTCTTCACCAGATCGAGGATGTAATACGGCGCTGTCGCGGCGATGCGCAGCGTACCCTGCACCTGGCCGCTGTTGCGCAGAAAGAACTCGATATCGGCCTCCTGCTGCAACAGCGCCTTGACCATCGGCAAAAGCCGCGCGCCTTCGTCGCTGACACTCAGACGCCGGCCGCCACGGTAGAACAGCTCCACCGAATACTGGCTTTCCAGATTGCGGATCTGAGTGGTCACGGTCGGTTGGCTGAGGCCGAGCTTTTTCGCCGCCAGCGTGATGCTGCCCAGGCGGGCCACCATGTAAAACGCTTTCAGCTCGGCACTCAGCACAACCGTCCCTCTTCCTCTATTTGCGCAACAGGCGCAAACCGTTGAACACCACCAGCAGGCTCACGCCCATGTCGGCAAACACCGCCATCCACATGGTGGCGAGCCCGGCGAAGGTTACCCCAAGAAAGATCGCTTTGATCACCAGCGCCAGCGCGATGTTCTGTTTCAGGATAGCGGCGGTATGGCGCGACAGGCTGATGAAGGCCGGAATCTTGCGCAGATCGTCGTCCATCAGGGCGACATCGGCGGTTTCAATCGCGGTATCGGTGCCGGCCGCCGCCATGGCGAAACCGATCTCGGCCCGAGCCAGTGCCGGCGCGTCGTTGATGCCGTCGCCGACCATGCCGACCCGACGGCCCTGCGCATACAGGTCTTCGATGGCTTGCAGTTTGTCGGTGGGCAGCAGGTCGCCCTTGGCCTGATCGATCCCGACCTGCGCCGCGATCGCTTGCGCGGTGTGGACGTTGTCGCCGGTGAGCATCAGGGTTTTCACGCCCAGTTCGTGCAGTTGGCGGATCGCCTCGCGGCTGGTTTCCTTGACCGTGTCAGCCACGGCGAACAGCGCCAGCGGGCCGGAACGGTCGAGCAGCAACACCACGGACTTGCCCTGTTTCTCCAACGCAAACAGTTTTTCTTCCAGTTGCGGCGAGCACAGGCCCAGCTCTTCGACCAGACGATGGTTGCCCAAGTGGTAGACCTGACCGTTGACCTCGCCTTTCACACCACGGCCGGCCAGCGCTTCAAAGTTATCCACAACCAGCGCCGCCAAACCTTTATCCACAGCCGCGTTGGCGATGGCCAGCGACACCGGGTGATCGGAGCGCCCGGCCAGCGCGGCGGCAATCGCCGGGGCCGTGGCGTCGGCGGTCGGGTCGAGGGACAGGTAATCGGTCTGCACCGGTTTGCCGTGGGTGATGGTGCCGGTCTTGTCGAGGGCCAGATAGTCGAGCTTGAAACCGCCCTCCAGGTACACGCCGCCCTTGACCAGAATGCCTTTGCGCGCCGCCGCCGCAAGGCCGCTGACGATGGTCACCGGAGTAGAAATCACCAGCGCACACGGGCAAGCGACCACCAGCAGCACCAGCGCGCGATAGATCCAGTCGAACCACGCGGCCCCCATGAACAGCGGTGGGATGATCGCCACGGCCAGGGCCAGAACGAAGACCACCGGGGTGTAGATTTTCGAAAACTGATCGACGAAGCGCTGGGTCGGCGCCCGCGCGCCTTGCGCCTGTTCCACGGCGTGGATGATTCGCGCCAGAGTGGAGTTGTTCGCCGCTGCGGTCACCGCGTATTCCAGCGAACCGGCCTGGTTGATGGTGCCAGCGAACACTTTGTCGCCGACGGTTTTTTCCACCGGCAGGCTTTCGCCAGTGATCGGCGCCTGATCGATGGTCGAACTGCCGCTGACGACTTCTCCGTCCAGCGCGATACGCTCACCGGGTTTCACCCGCACGCGGGCGCCGAGATCGATGCTTTTGACGTCCAGTTCGACCCAGTTGCCGTCAGCCTGCAACACCGTCGCCTGCTCCGGCGTCATCTGCATCAGGCCGCTGATGGCGTTGCGTGCACGATCCAGCGAGCGCGCTTCGATCAGCTCGGCCACGGTGAACAGGAACATCACCATCGCCGCTTCCGGCCATTGGCCGATCAACACCGCGCCGGTCACGGCGATGCTCATCAGCGCATTGATGTTGAGGTTGCGGTTCTTCAGGGCGATCCAGCCCTTCTTGTAGGTGGTGAGGCCGCCGCTGAGGATCGAGATCAACGCGATGATCGCCACCACCCAGGTCGGGGCGGCGCTGGTGAAGTGAATCACTTCGGCAGCAAGCGCACCGACGCCGGACAGCGCCAGCGGCCACCAGTGTTTTTTCACCGGCGCCGGCGCTGGCGCTTCGACGCCCGCCTCCAGCGGTTCGGCCTGCATGCCCAGGGATTTGATCGCGTCGATGATCGGCGCGGTGTCCGGCAGATTGTGGGTCACGCCGAGCACGCGGTTGATCAGGTTGAATTCCAGCTGCTGGATCCCGGCCAGTTTGCCGAGCTTGTTCTGGATCAGCGTCTGCTCCGTCGGGCAGTCCATCGCCTCGATGCGGAAGCTGCTCAACCGGGCGTCGGCACTTTTCGCCTCGCTCAGTTGAACAAGCGAAGGCCCGGCGGCTTTCGATGAGCAGCAAGCGTCTTCACTCGAATGAGCCGGCGCAGGCGTAACGGTTTTCGACCCGCAGCAGGAATCGCCGGCGTGGGCATGTTGATGCACAGGCTGCAGTTTGTGACTGTGATCGTGCCCGTCGCCGGGCTTGTGGGTGTGCAGGGAATCGCTCATTGGTCGCGTCCATGAAGGTGCCTGTTGCCAAGTAAAGACCCTGTAGCCACTATAGGGTCAAGCACCCTTTTGGAGATTGCCGTCATGAAGATCGGAGAACTGGCGAAACAGACCGATTGCGCCGTGGAAACCATCCGCTACTACGAGCGTGAAAACCTGCTGCCGGAACCGGCCCGCAGCGACGGCAACTACCGCGTCTACACCCAGGCCCACGCGGAGCGCCTGACTTTCATCCGCAACTGCCGCACCCTCGACATGACCCTCGAAGAAATCCGCAGCCTGCTCGCCTTGCGCGACAGCCCGCAGGATCAGTGCGAAAGCGTCAATGCGCTGATCGACGAGCACATCCAGCACGTCAAGGCGCGGATCGACGGGTTATTGGCCTTGCAGACGCAACTGCTCGACCTGCGCCAGCGTTGTGGCGAGGGGCCGGAAGCGGATCAGTGCGGGATCCTGCAACGGCTGGAAGTGAGTGGCGGAGTTGTGGCGGCGGAGGTTGAGCATTCGCACGTGGGCAGAAGCCACGGCCACTAAGTCGCCTATCACCACACTGATCAGATCAGTTTGAACTCCAGAGTGCCTTGGAGGCCCATACCGTAACTGAGCGCCGGGAGCATTCCTGCACCGAGAAAGAAGCTGCCGTAAAGAAGAACCCACTCTCCACGAAACGCTTGATAGACGCTCGGTTCAATTCGGAACTGGACAGCTGATTCCGGAGTGACTGTCAATTTGCGCTGATAGTCTCTCCAGTTCCGTGCGCCGGGTCCGCCCTGAAGATCACTCAGCACATGAATTTCAATGGCGTTATTGGTTCGTAAGTTCAAGACCGTCGGAACAGTGAGGACCACGCCATCGGGATGCTTATCAATCTCCAACTCGCCATTCGACACTCCCTCGATAGAAATCTGCCCGGTTTGGACCAGTGGAAGGACGAAGTTGACGAACAGAGATCCCGAAGGCAAAGAACCTCCGTTTCTTGTGATTACAAAGATGACTTCGACCCTGTCTCCTTCGAGCTTGAGTGCTTCAGCGTCGGAAAAAGGAAAATACAGATCGGTAAAACCAGTAACTGTCTGGGAGGGTAACTGGAAGCTTCCTCCGCTTCCTCCGAAAGCCTGCCCTTGCACCCGCACTTGATCGCCGATCTGAAAGTCCTGATTGTTTACAGGCACCACATAAAACAGCGAATCAACAAAAAGCGGGGCGCCCCGAAGTAATTCACCGGGTATCACGCAATCCCAAGGGGCAATGGAAGGTAAAAAATGAACCAACCCCGAACTACTCCTGCAACCAACATACGGTGCTCCAGGAAATTGAACGCTTGAGCTCTGGACGGTAGAACCGATTGTGCGCTCCGAAAACCCGCTGGTTGCATCGTTTGCATTGATTGGCATAGTGAAACTCCACAAATAAAAAAAGGGCGTTGCCGTCCACAGCCGAATGGCTAATGGTCAGTCAAACACCCTTTCATTTGTCCGCCACCTGTCAGAGTTGACAGTTTGTTAGATTCTTTTGCAATCAGGCAAAGCCGTGCCTGCAATAAAATCAGACCGCCATCGGCGCAGTCATCGGCGCATGGTGCTCGTAGCCTTCCAGCGAGAAGTCGCTCGGCTCCACCAGCTCCAGCCATTCCGGCTGATAAACACCGGTCTTGGCAAACTCCGGCACACGGTCCGAAATCTTCAGCTTCGGCATGGCGAACGGCTCGCGCTTGAGCTGTTCGTTGAGCATGTCCAGGTGGTTTTCGTAGACGTGGGCGTCACCGATGAAATAGGTGAACCAGCGCGGCGTGTAGCCGGTCAGGCGACCGATCAGGCTCAGCAGCGCGGCGCCTTCGGTGAGGTTGAACGGCGTGCCCAGGCCCAGGTCGTTGGAGCGGATGTAGAGGGTCAGAGAAATCTCTTTGGTCTCGACATTCGGGTGGAACTGGTACAGCAGATGGCACGGCGGCAAGGCCATTTCATCGAGCTGGGCGCAGTTCCAGCCGTGGAACAGGATACGGCGGCTGCCCGGGTCCTTGATGATCGTGTCGACGCACTGGCGCACCTGATCGATGGCTTTGTACAAGACCACATAGGCCTGGCCGTCTTCTTCGCCCTGGGCAATCTGCTTGTAGCCGTTGCTCAGGGTTTGTTCGATGGCGGCGGTGTTGCTCAGCGGGATCTGCTTGTACGCCGGCCATTTGCGCCATTGCACGCCGTAGATTTCACCGAGGTCGTCTTCGCCCTGGCGGAACGGGTTGGCCAGCCACTGGGCGTTTTCGTTGGCGTTCTGATCCCAGACCTTGCAGCCCAGCGCACGGAATTCGGCGGCGTTGTTCACGCCACGCAGGAAGCCGCACATCTCGCCGATGGCCGATTTGAAGGCCATCTTGCGGGTGGTGATCGCCGGGAAACCTTCCTGCAGATCGAAGCGCAGCATGGCGCCCGGAAAGCTGATGGTGTTCACGCCGGTACGGTTGGCCTGTTTGGTGCCGTTGTTGATGACGTGCGACACCAGATCGAGATATTGCTTCATGAATTACCTGTGTCCTTGAGCCCCGGCAGACATCGCCGGGGTTCGAATATTTAAGCGGTCGGTGCAACCGGCGCCGCCGGGGCGCGGTGGTAGGCCAGCCAGATCAGGAACAGCCCGCCGATGATCATCGGTACGCAGAGTACCTGACCCATGGTCAGCCAGTTCCAGGCCAGATAGCCCAGTTGCGCGTCCGGCACGCGGACGAATTCGACGATGAAACGGAAGATGCCATAGAACAGCGCGAACATGCCCGAGACCGCCATGGTTGGCCGCGGCTTGCGCGAAAACAGCCAGAGGATCAGGAACAGCGCCACGCCTTCGAGCGCGAACTGATACAGCTGCGACGGGTGGCGCGGCAGTTGCGCCGGGTCGCTGAACGGCGGGAATACCATGGCCCACGGCACGTCGGTGGCCTTGCCCCACAGCTCGGCGTTGATGAAGTTGCCGATACGTCCGGCACCCAGACCGATCGGCACCATCGGCGCCACGAAGTCCATCAGCTGGAAGAACGACTTGCCGTTACGCTTGCCGAACCACAGCGCGGCCAACATTACGCCGATGAAACCGCCGTGGAACGACATGCCGCCCTTCCACACTTCGAAAATCAGCGTCGGGTTGGCGATGTAGGCGCTCAGGTCGTAGAACAGCACATAGCCCAGACGCCCGCCGACAATCACCCCCATCGACAGCCAGAACACCAGATCGGAGAGTTTTTCCTTGGTCCAGGTCGGGTCGAAACGGTTGAGCCGGCGCGATGCCAGCAGCCACGCGCCGCCGATGCCGACCAGGTACATCAGGCCGTACCAGTGGATTTTCAGCGGACCGATGGCCAGGGCCACCGGATCGATCTGCGGGTAAGGCAGCATTGCGACTCCTCGTTAGCATTCAAATCTTCAAAAATTCCCGGGCGACGCTGTCACCTCAGGATTAAGCCAGGATTGCGACCTGCCAAAACAGACGGCTCAGAACAGAAAGCTCAGGCCCACGCAAAACAGCAAAGCCGCGAACAGCCGTTTCAGCAACTTCGGCGACAACCTGTGCGCCAGCCGCGCGCCGAGACGGGCGAACACCATGCTGGTCAGCGCAATGCCGAGCAGTGCCGGCAAATACACAAAACCGAGACTATGGGCCGGCAGCAACGGATCATGCCAGCCCAGAATCATGAAACTTATTGCACTTGCCACAGCGATCGGCAGGCCACAGGCCGACGAGGTCGCCACCGCCTGCTGCATCGGCACACGGCGCCAGGTCAGGAACGGCACGGTCAGCAAGCCGCCGCCAATCCCGAAAATCGCCGACGCCCAGCCGATCACACTGCCGGCCATGGTCAGACCGAGCTTGCCGGGCACCGTTCGGCTGGCCTTGGGTTTGACGTCCAGCGCCAGCTGCGCCGCGATCACCAGGGCGAACACGCCGATGATCTTTTGCAGGTTGGGCCCGGAGATCGCTTCGGCGGTCAGCGCCCCGAAACCGGCACCGAGCAGGATGCCGACGGTCATCCAGCGGAAGATCGGCCAGCGCACCGCACCGCGTCGGTGATGCTCGCGCACGGCGTTGACCGAGGTGAAGATGATCGTCGCCAGGGACGTGCCGACCGCCAGATGGGTCAGGATCGACGGATCGAAGCCCTGCAAGGTGAAACTGAACACCAGCACCGGGACGATGATAATCCCGCCGCCCACCCCGAACAGCCCGGCCAGTACGCCCGCACAGGCGCCCAGCGCCAGATAGAGCAGAAATTCCATGACTGCCTCCCAAGGCGCGTCCCCAAAACCGGAGCGGCATGGTAACGGATGGACACCCTTCGGCTCCACTGGCGATGGATGCACGGACGATGTCTGCGTAGAGTGGGCAAAAACACACAAGGACCACCTTATGTGCCTGATTGTTTTCGCCTGGCAGCCGGGGCATGCCCAGCCGCTGATCGTCGCGGCCAACCGTGACGAGTTCTACGCCCGGCCCAGCCTGCCGCTGGCGCAGTGGCCCGAGTCGCCGCATGTTCATGCCGGTCGGGATCTTGAAGCAGGGGGAACCTGGCTAGGCCTGGGCGCCAACGGTCGCTTCGCGGCGCTGACCAACATCCGTGATCCGCATCAACCGCCGGCGCGACGCTCTCGGGGCGAGCTGGTGGCGGGATTTCTCACCGGGAACCTGTCGATCGATGACTATTTGTCCGACGTTGTCGCCCGTTCGCCGGACTATGCCGGCTTCAACCTGCTGCTGGGCAATGCCAACGAGCTGTGGCACTTCAATGCGCGGTCTTCGGAACCGGTGATGTTGCAGCCGGGCGTCTACGGACTTTCAAACGCGGGACTGGATACGCCGTGGCCGAAACTGCTCAAGGCCAAGGCGGCATTGAGTGCGGTGCTGGATGATCCGCAGCCCGGGCGGTTGTTGGATTTATTGAGTGATGCGCAAACGGCACCGTTTGCTGATCTGCCAGATACCGGTGTGGGATTGGCGACCGAGTCGTTGCTGTCGAGTGTGTTCATTGCCAGCCAGAGTTACGGGACTCGGGCGAGTACGGCGTTGATTGTGCAGGCGGACGGGACGCGGCGGATGGTGGAGCGCAGTTTCGGGCCGTATGGCGGGCATCTGGGGGAAGTGGAGGTCAATATATAAAGATCGCAGCCCGAAGGCTGCGATCTTGTCTTTCTAGAGGGGTTTGACCGCCGCCGGATTGACCATCTTCGCCAACCCAAGGTTCTTCAGCGCCAGTTGCAGCGAGCTGTGAATAACCTGCGGGTTGTCGATGGTCATCAATTCCGCCAGCAGATCCTTGGCCTTGCTCAGGTTGATCTGACGCAGCATCCATTTCACCTTCGGCAGGTTGGTGGCGTTCATCGACAGGCTGTCGAAACCCATCGCCATCAACAGCACCGCTGCCGCCGGGTCACCGGCCATCTCGCCGCAGATGCTCACCGGTTTGCCTTCGGCATGGGCGTCGCGCACTACGGTCTGCAGGGCTTGCAGCACCGCCGGGTGCAGGTAGTCGTAGAGATCGGCCACCCGTGGGTTGTTGCGGTCCACCGCCAGCAGGTACTGGGTCAGGTCGTTGGAGCCGACCGACAGGAAGTCCACCATCCGCGCCAGTTCCCGGGTCTGGTAAACCGCCGCCGGAATTTCGATCATCACGCCCACCGGCGGCATCGGCACGTCGGTGCCTTCGTCGCGCACTTCGCCCCAGGCCCTGTGGATCAGGTGCAGCGCCTCTTCGAGCTCGTGGATGCCGGAGATCATCGGCAGCAGGATCCGCAGGTTGTTCAGGCCTTCGCTGGCCTTGAGCATCGCGCGGGTCTGCACCAGGAAGATTTCCGGGTGGTCGAGGGTGACGCGGATCCCGCGCCAGCCGAGGAACGGGTTGTCTTCCTTGATCGGGAAGTACGACAGCGATTTGTCGCCGCCGATGTCCAGGCTGCGCATGGTCACCGGTTGCGGGTGGAACGCGGCAAGCTGCTCGCGGTAGATCGCCAGTTGTTCCTTCTCGCTCGGGAAGCGCTGGTTGATCATGAACGGCACTTCGGTGCGGTACAGACCAACGCCTTCGGCGCCGCGCTTCTGCGCCCGCGCCACATCGGCCAGCAGGCCGGTGTTGACCCACAGCGGCATGCGGTGGCCATCGAGGGTCACGCACGGCAGGTCGCGCAGGGAATCGAGACCCAGCGCCAGTTGTTTCTCTTCTTCCACCACCTCGGCGAACTGCTTGATCAGCACCTCGCTCGGGTTGGTGTAGATTTCGCCCTTGAGCCCGTCGACGATCATCGGAATGCCATCGACCTTGGCGTATGGCAAGTCGACGACACCCATCACCGTCGGGATACCCATGGCCCGGGCCAGGATCGCGACGTGGGAGTTACCCGAACCGAGCACAGACACCAGACCGACCAGCGTGCCTTCCGGCACCTCGCCGAGCATCGCCGGCGTCAGTTCTTCGCTGACCAGAATGGTCTTTTCCGGGTAGACCAGGTTCTGCTGCCGCTCTTCCTGCAGATAGGCGAGCAGGCGTCGGCCCAGGTCCTTGACGTCCGACGCCCGCTCACGCAGGTACTCGTCGTCCATCAAATCAAAACGGTTGACGTGATCGGTCACGACCTGACGCAACGCGCCCTGGGCCCACTGCCCGGTCTTGATCACGTTGGTGATTTCGCTGCCCAGCGAGGCATCGTCGAGCATCATCAGGTAGACGTCGAACAGCGCGCGCTCTTCCGGACGCAACTGGGTCGCCAGTTTGGCCGACAACGCACGCATGTCGGCGCGCACGCCTTCGATGGCGGTCTTGAACAGCGCCAGTTCCGCGTCGATGTCGGTGATGGTCTTGTCCGGCACCACGTCCAGATCCGCCGGCGGCAGCATGACCACCGCAGTACCGACCGCCGCACCCGGCGAACCCGGTACGCCGACGAACTTGGCTTCCTGGATGCCCTTGCCCTGACGGCCCAGACCACGGATCGAGCCGGTGGCCTCGGCGTGGGCGATTACGCCAGCAAGCTGAGCGCTCATGGTCACGAGGAAGGCTTCTTCACCTTCATCGAACTGGCGGCGTTCTTTCTGCTGGATGACCAACACGCCGACGACGCGGCGGTGGTGAATGATCGGCGCCCCGAGGAACGAGGCGTAGCGCTCCTCGCCGGTCTCGGCGAAGTAGCGGTAGCGCGGGTGATCCGCGGCGTTTTCGAGGTTCAGGGGTTCTTCACGCGTGCCGACCAGGCCGACCAGACCTTCGTTGGGTGCCATGCTGACCTTGCCGATCGAGCGCTTGTTCAAGCCCTCGGTGGCCATCAGCACGAAGCGGTTGGTCTCTGGATCAAGCAGGTAGACCGAGCAGACCTGGCTGCCCATGGCCTCTTTGACGCGCAACACAATAATCCCCAACGCCGCCTTGAGATCCTTGGCGGAGTTAACTTCCTGGACGATCTTGCGCAGCGTATTGAGCATGGCTCGGGGTCGAACTCCGTCGTCAGTCGCGCGCTAAAAGGCGCGGGGCAAGCTCTTTGAGAGCGCGGCGATACACTTCGCGCTTGAATGTCACCACCTGGCCCAACGGATACCAATAACTGACCCAGCGCCAGCCATCGAACTCCGGTTTACCGGTCAAATCCATCCGCACCCGCTGCTCGTTGGAGATCAGGCGCAGGAGAAACCATTTCTGTTTCTGGCCGATGCACAGCGGTTGGCTGTGGGTTCGCACCAGACGTTGCGGCAAACGATAGCGCAACCAGCCCCGGGTGCAGGCCAGTATTTCAACATCTTCGCGTTCCAGGCCAACTTCTTCGTTCAGCTCGCGGTACAAGGCGTCTTCCGGCGTCTCCTCGGGATTGATTCCCCCCTGTGGAAACTGCCAGGCATCTTGATTGATACGGCGAGCCCATAGCACCTGGCCGGCGTCATTCGTCAGAATGATCCCGACATTAGGGCGGAAACCATCGGGGTCGATCACGGCAACAACCTCGCAAACGCATGTCGCCGCATTGTTCCACAAAGGTTGTGAAGGCGGCAACGAAGGTTCCGAGCTTATGTGCACTCTTGTGAAAAGACCGTATTCTTGTGGCCTTTTTACTGACTTTTCAGCGGGTAACTGCAATGCGCCTGGCTTTATTCGATTTGGACAACACCCTTCTGGGCGGCGACAGCGATCACGCTTGGGGCGATTATCTGTGCGAACGCGGCTTCCTCGACCCGATCGCCTACAAGGCGCGCAACGACGAGTTCTATCAGGATTACCTGGCTGGCAAACTGGATAACGCCGCGTACCTGAACTTCTGCCTGGAGATCCTCGGCCGCACCGAAATGGCCGTGCTTGAGCAGTGGCACAACGATTACATGCGCGATTGCATCGAGCCGATCGTGCTGCCGAAGGCGCTCGATCTGCTGAAAAAGCACCGCGATGCCGGCGACAAACTGGTGATCATCACCGCCACCAACCGCTTCGTCACCGCGCCGATTGCGGTGCGCCTGGGCGTCGAAACCCTGATCGCCACCGAGTGCGAGATGCAGGACGGCCGCTACACCGGGCGCAGCACCGACGTGCCGTGCTTCCGTGAAGGCAAGGTGACGCGCCTGAACCGCTGGCTGGAAGAAACCGGGCATTCGCTGGAAGGCAGCTATTTCTACAGCGACTCGATGAATGACCTGCCGCTGCTGGAACAGGTGGCGAATCCGGTGGCGGTCGACCCGGATCCGAACCTGCGGGCCGAAGCGGAGAAGCGCGGCTGGCCGGTAATCAGTCTGCGCGACTGACTACGCCTTCGTCGGAACGCCGCCCGGAGCAAGCCCGCTCCCACATTGGATCTGTGTCGCACACAATCCCCTGTGGGAGCTGGCTTGCCAGCAATTGGGTCGACTCGGTGTGAAGCCTTAAACAGGCTTGGCGCCCATCAATCCGGCAATCGCGATAAAGCAGACCAGCCCGAACAGCGCCAGCCCCAGACTGAACCGGCCCACACCGCCCGGCGCCTTGCGCAACCGGTTCAAGCGCACCAGCAGCCAGAACCACGCCAGCGCCGCCACGGTGTAGAGCACGCTCGACGCCAGAATCCACGTCTGCCCCAGCGGCCAGCCCACCAGATGCACCATCCACCAGCCGGTGAACGGCATGCTCACCAGCGCCAGCACGATCAACAGCCAGACAAACAGCCATGGCCGTTGCAACGTACGGCTGCCCGCCGTCGCGTCACCCTTGCGCCGTGCACGCCAGACCCGGATTCCCAGGCCCAGCGCACCGAGCAACAGCACCGCAGTCGCCAGCATGTGCGCCGCTTTCAGGGCAGTTAACGTTTCCATGATCCGATTTCCTTATGGCCTGCCCATCAGCGTAGCCGTTCAGCCAAGAAACAGCTGGTAGGCCGGGTTGTCGCTTTCGTCCCAGTACGGGTAGCCGATTTCCTCAAGGGCTGCGGGCACCAGATGACGTTCGTCGTGGGGCACTTGCAGACCCGCCACCACGCGGCCGTCCGCTGCACCGTGGTTGCGGTAGTGGAACATCGAGATGTTCCAGCGACCGCCTAGCTTGTTGAGGAAGTTGAACAGCGCGCCCGGACGCTCCGGGAACTCGAAGCGCAGCACCACTTCATCGACCACGTGCGCTGCGCGACCGCCGACCATGTGACGGATGTGCAGCTTGGCCAGTTCGTTGTCGGTCAGGTCGAGCACCGGGAAACCCTGTTCGGTCAGGCTCGCCAGCAGCGCACTGCGCGGGTCGTTGTCCGGGTGGGTCTGCACGCCGACGAAGATGTGCGCTTCGCTGCCATTGTTGTAGCGGTAGTTGAATTCGGTGATCTGGCGCTTGCCGATGGCCTCGCAGAAGGCCTTGAAGCTGCCGGCCTTTTCCGGGATGGTCACGGCGATGATCGCTTCGCGGCCCTCACCCAGTTCGGCGCGCTCGGCGACGTGGCGCAGGCGGTCGAAGTTGACGTTGGCCCCGGAATCGATGGCCACGAAGGTCTGGCCGCTGACGCCGCGCTGCTCGACGTACTTCTTGATCCCGGCTACGCCCAGGGCGCCGGCCGGTTCGGTGATCGAGCGGGTATCGTCGTAGATGTCCTTGATCGCCGCGCAGATTTCGTCGGTGCTGACGGTGATCACTTCATCGACGTAATCCTTGCAGATGTCGAAGGTGTGCTGACCGATCTGCGCCACCGCCACGCCGTCGGCGAAAATGCCCACGGCCGGCAGCACCACGCGCTCGCCCGCGGCCATCGCCGCTTGCAGGCAGTTGGAGTCGTCGGGCTCGACGCCGATGACCTTGATGTCCGGACGCAGGTATTTCACGTACGCCGCGATGCCGGCGATCAGACCGCCGCCGCCCACTGGAACGAAGATCGCGTCCAGCGGCTGCGGGTGCTGGCGCAGAATTTCCATCGCCACGGTGCCCTGCCCGGCAATGGTGTGCGGATCATCGTACGGGTGGATGTAGACGTAGCCTTTTTCATCGACCAGTTTCAGCGAGTAGGCCAGGGCTTCCGGGAAGGAATCGCCGTGCAGCACCACCTTGCCGCCACGGGAGCGCACGCCTTCGACCTTGATCTCCGGAGTGGTCTTGGGCATCACGATGGTCGCTTTCACGCCCAGCACTTTCGCCGCCAGGGCCAGGCCCTGCGCATGGTTGCCCGCCGACGCGGTGACCACGCCGCGAGCGCGTTCTTCGTCGCTCAACTGGGTCAGCTTGTTGTAGGCGCCGCGAATCTTGAACGAGAACACCGGCTGCAAGTCTTCGCGCTTGAGCCAGATGTCGTTGCCCAGCCGCTCGGAGAGCTGGCGGGCGTTCTGCAGCGGGGTTTCTACGGCAACGTCATAAACGCGCGAGGTGAGGATCTTCTTGACGTACTGTTCGAGCATCGGAAAGCATCACTGGCGATTGGGCGGGACCAGCGAGTCTAACCCGGCTTTTGGGCGCACGACCACACGAATCCAGAGGTTTTAGCCCGGCTTGAGGCTATAATGCCGGCCTTTCCGTTCTTACCTTGCCCGCTTCCGGAGCCCGCATGACCCAGGATCAACTCAAACAGGCCGTGGCCCAGGCCGCCGTCGACTTCATCCTTCCGAAACTCGACGACAAGAGCATCGTCGGCGTCGGCACCGGCTCCACCGCCAACTGCTTCATCGACGCCCTGGCCCGGCACAAGGGCGCGTTCGATGGCGCGGTCGCGAGCTCCGAAGCCACCGCCGCGCGCCTCAAGGGCCACGGGATTCCGGTGTACGAGCTGAACACCGTGAGCAATCTGGAGTTCTACGTCGACGGCGCCGATGAAAGCGACGAACACCTGAACCTGATCAAGGGCGGCGGCGCAGCCCTGACCCGCGAGAAGATCGTCGCGGCCGTGGCCCAGACCTTCATCTGTATCGCCGACGCCAGCAAACTGGTGCCGGTGCTCGGCGCGTTCCCGCTGCCGGTGGAAGTGATCCCGATGGCACGCAGCCACGTGGCCCGCCAACTGGTGAAACTGGGCGGCGACCCGGTCTACCGCGAAGGCGTGCTGACCGACAACGGCAACATCATCCTCGACGTGCACAACCTGCAGATCACCAATCCGGTGGAGCTGGAAGCGCAGATCAATGCGATCGTCGGCGTGGTCACCAACGGTCTGTTCGCGGCGCGTCCGGCGGATCTGTTGTTGCTGGGCACCAGCGAAGGTGTGAAGACCCTGAAGGCTGAGTAAGCCAGCCTGCCCACATTCTTGTAGGCAAATGCTTTCCCCCTGTGGGAGCGGCGGTGCGACGATTCGACTTGCTCGCGAAAGCGGTAGATCAGTCGACATCTGAATGACTGATCCACCGCTTTCGCGAGCAAGCCCGCTCCCGCATTTTGTTTTTGGGGCGTCAGTTAGTTCTGCGCAGGCTTTCTGAAGACGTAGAACAGATTCGGTTCGCTCACCAGATACAACGTCCCGTCGTCGTCCATCGCGACACCTTCCGCCTGCGGCACGGTTTTCTTCAGGCCCTGCCGGCCACCGCTCAACGACATGGTGCTCAGCGGGCGCCCGTCCACATCCAGTTCCAGAATCAGCCGCGACTCGTCGGACAGCGCCAGCAAATGGCCGCTGCGCTCGTCGTATTGCAGGCTCGACAGATCGCGCACAAACATCCCGGCATCGCGCTTGGGATTGTTGATGACGTGTACCGCGTAGGATTTTTCCGGATTGAAGTGCGGGAAACCGTGCACTTCATAGATCAGCATCGGATCCCGCTCCTTGGCCACGAACAGGCGCTTGCCCACCGAGTCGTAAGCCAGGCCTTCAAAGCCTTTGTTGCCGCTCATGTGCACACCGAGGGTCATCTGCTCGGCGTCCGCTGCATCGAGGAACGTGGTGTCGTGCTCCAGATGGATCTTGATCAGCCGTTGCTGGCGCTCGTCGGTGATCACATAGGTGTCGGCGCTGATGAACTCCACTGCCTCCGGATCGCCGAAGCCGATCAAGGCGATACGACGCAGGATCGCGCCGTCCAGCGACAGCTCGATCAGTTCGGCATTCTTGTTGGTCACGGTGAACAGGCTTTTGCGCACCGGATCGTAGGTCAGCGCCGAGACATCGTCGTTCAGCCCGTCGATGACTTTCGCCTCGATCTCTACCCGATACTGATCCAGCCCGATGGCCTCGCTGCTCATCGGCTGCCAGAGCGTGTGCAGGTTGAACCAGGCACGCTCGAACAGTCGCATGTATTGGCCGATCGCAATCAGCGCGATCAGGGCAATCACCGACAAGATGATGAACAGAGGCTTGGGACGGGCAAGTCGACGCATTCGGGCAGGCTCGGAGTCAAAACAGGCGGATGAAATATCACGCCTGTCTGAACTGAAGCTTAATGGCCACTTGCCTCAGGCCACAACTCCACAGGTCTGCAATCTCTGTAGGAGTAATTACTTCTGCTTTTCGAAGCGGTAGAACAGGTTCGGCTCGCTGACCATGTACAGCGTGCCCGCCTCGTCCATGGTCACGCCTTCGGCGCGGGGAATGGTTTTCTTCAAGCCGTTGAAACCGCCGAGCAGGGTCATGAAGCTGACTTGTTCGCCCTTTTCGTCCAGCTCCAGCAGCAAATGCGAATCGGCGGACAGCACCAGGGTGTGACCGGTGCGCGGGTCGATCGCCAGGGCCGAGAGGTTGCGCAGGTCCAGCTCGTCGCTGTCGAGTTTCTGCTTGTCGCCCTTGAGCGTCTGGCTGCCGTCGCTTTTCCAGGTGAACAGCGCAGGCGGACGCTCTTCGCCCAGCAGCAGTTGCTGTTTGCGGGCGTCCCAGGTGATGGCTTCGAAAGCCTTGTTCTGGTCTTTCGACGGGCCGAGGTCGTATTTAGGGAAATCGTCGCGCTTCAGCTCGCGGGTCTCGGCATCGACCTTGACGATGGAAAGCATGTGCTCGCGCTCATCGACAATCGCCATCAAGCCGTTTTCCATCACCGTCAGGCCTTCCGGATTGCTCCAGCCCACCAGCGGCATCTTGCGCAGTACGTCACCTTGCAGGGTCAGCTCGACCAGGAATGGATTCTTGCCCATCACCGAAAACAGGGTTTTGGTCTGCGGGTTATAGGACAAATCCGAAGCTTCGTCCTTTTCCATGCCCGGCAACAGCTTGGCGTCGATGACCACCCGGTAGTCTGGAAGCCAGACGCTTTCCTGCTTCTCGGCAGGACTTTCAAAGCGCTCCAGCACCCACAGCACGCCCCGGTCATCCCAATGCATGGCAAACGCCAGCCCGTACGCAGCGGCGGCTGCCAACAAAAGCCAGGAATACCAACGCAGGGCGAAGCGCGAACGGCGAGCGGGTTTGAGCTGAGTTTGAGATGACATCAAAGGACGCGTTCCGAAAATTCAGGCTACGGGTAATAGCACAAAGAGGCCGGCTCAGACGCCAGAATGACCGGAATTATCCGGACAAGATGTGAAAAAAACGGCAAATGTCCGGATTGCCCTGCGTCTTTGCTGGCCGCATCACAAAACGAAAACGGGAGATTGCAGACTTGAGGGCTGAGCTCAAACCTGCAATCTCCCGCTCGGGAACGCGATGTACGGATCAGCGAACGCTGCTGGCGAAGCGACTGGCGCCCGGCAGTTCCAGCACGATTTCATCGCCAACGTTCAGCGGGCCGACGCCCACCGGCGTGCCGGTCAGGATCACGTCACCGGCCTGCAGCGAGAAGCAGCCGGCCATGTGCTGGATCATCGGCACGATCGGGTTGAGCATCGCGCTGCTGTTGCCGTCCTGGCGCACTTCGCCGTTGATGGTCAGGCGAATGCCGATGTCGGTCAGGTCGGCAAAGGTGCTGCCGACCACGAACGGTGCAATCACCGCCGCGCCGTCGAACGACTTGGCGATTTCCCACGGCAGGCCCTTGGACTTGAGCTCGGCCTGCTTGTCGCGCAGGGTCAGGTCCAGCGCCGGGGCGAAACCGGAGATCGCGTCCAGCACTTCTTCACGGCTCGGTTTGGTCGACAGCGGTTTGCCGATCAACACGGCGATTTCCGCCTCGTAATGCACCGAGCCACGCTCGGTCGGAATGCTGAAACCGCCTTCCAGCGGCACCACGCAACTGCCCGGCTTGATGAACAGCAACGGCTCGGTAGGCACCGGATTGTCCAGTTCCTTGGCGTGTTCGGCGTAGTTACGGCCGATGCACACCACTTTCCCCAGCGGAAAATGAATCCGCGTACCGTCGACATACTGGTGCTGATAGCTCATTACCGACTCCTGCCTTCATTGATTCATCAGGGATTGCCAATCAAACCGCGAAGATCTTGCCCGGGTTCATGATGCCGTTCGGGTCGAACACCGCCTTGACCGCTTTCATGTATTCGATTTCCACCGGCGAGCGGCTGTAGGTCAAGTAGTCGCGCTTGGTCATGCCCACACCGTGTTCGGCGGAAATCGAACCGTTGTACTTCTCGACGGTTTCGAACACCCACTTGTTGACGGTGGCGCACTTGGCGAAAAACTCGTCCTTGCTCAGGTTGTCCGGCTTGAGGATATTCAGGTGCAGGTTGCCGTCGCCGATGTGGCCGAACCAGACGATTTCGAAGTCGGGGTAGTGTTCGCCGACGATCGCGTCGATTTCCTGCAGGAACGCCGGGACTTTCGAGACGGTGACCGAAATATCGTTCTTGTACGGCGTCCAGTGGGAGATGGTTTCGGAGATGTACTCGCGCAGCTTCCACAGGTTCTGCAACTGGGTTTCGCTCTGGCTCATGACGCCATCCAGCACCCAGCCCTGCTCCACGCAATGCTCGAAGGTTTCCAGGGCGGTGTTGGCCACTTCTTCGGTGGTCGCCTCGAATTCCAGCAAGACATAGAAGGGGCAGTCGGTTTCGAACGGCGCCGGGACATCGCCACGGCCCATGACCTTGGCCAGGGCCTTGTCGGAGAAAAATTCGAATGCGGTCAGGTCGAGCCGGCCCTGAAAGGCGTGCAGCACCGGCATGATCGAATCGAAATCAGCGGTGCCGAGGACCATCGCAGTCAGGTTTTTCGGCGCGCGATCCAGGCGCATGGTGGCCTCGACCACAAAACCGAGGGTGCCTTCGGCGCCGATGAACAGTTGGCGCAGGTCGTAACCGGTGGCGTTCTTGATCAGGTCCTTGTTCAGTTCCAGCACATCGCCCTTGCCGGTCACCACTTTCATGCCCGCCACCCAGTTGCGGGTCATGCCGTAACGAATGACCTTGATCCCGCCGGCATTGGTGCCGATGTTGCCGCCAATCTGGCTGGAACCGGCCGAAGCGAAGTCCACCGGGTAGTACAAATCATGTTCTTCAGCGGCGTTCTGCAATTGCTCGGTGACCACGCCCGGCTGACAGACGGCGGTGCGGTCGGTCAGGTTGATGTCGAGAATCTGGTTCATGTAGTCGAACGACACGACTACTTCGCCATTGGCGGCCACGGCTGCGGCAGAAAGACCGGTGCGCCCGCCCGACGGCACCAGCGCCACTTTATGTTCGTTGGCCCAGCGGACGACGGCCTGCACCTGCTCGATGGTCTTGGGGAACACGATGGCGCTGGGCGCCGGGGCGAAGTGCTTGGTCCAGTCCTTGCCGTAAGCGTTCAGGGAGTCGGCATCGGTCAGGACCTTGCCAGGTTCGACCAGGGTCTTCAGTTCATCAATCAGGGCAGGATTGGTCATCGACGGAACTCTCGAACAATTCATGGTCATCCTGAGAACGCTTCACGTCGCAGGAATGAGTGTTTAGCGGGGTGGCTATGCTAGCATACCGACCCCGCAGGCCAGTGCCCAAGGCCGGTTCTGCGGTGACGGCTTTCTTGTCGTCCAGGTCAATGTCTGTTGACCATTTCCTGCCATTTTTCTCCGGGATACAGGTTTACGCAGATGAGCAAGACTTCTCTCGATAAGAGCAAGATCAAGTTCCTTCTTCTCGAAGGCGTCCACCAATCGGCTGTCGACGTCCTCAAGGCGGCGGGCTACACCAGCATCGAATACCTGACAGGCTCCCTGCCGGAAGCCCAGCTCAAGGAAAAGATCGCTGACGCTCACTTCATCGGCATTCGTTCGCGCACCCAACTGACCGAAGAGATCTTCGATCACGCGAAGAAGCTGGTCGCGGTCGGCTGCTTCTGCATCGGCACCAACCAGGTTGACCTGGAAGCGGCCCGCGAGCGCGGCATCGCCGTGTTCAACGCGCCGTACTCCAACACCCGCTCCGTGGCCGAGCTGGTGCTGGCCGAAGCGATCCTGCTGCTGCGCGGCATCCCTGAGAAAAACGCTTCCTGCCACCGTGGCGGCTGGATCAAGTCCGCAGCCAACTCCTTCGAGATCCGTGGCAAGAAACTGGGCATCGTCGGCTACGGCTCGATCGGCACTCAGCTGTCGGTCCTGGCTGAAGGCCTGGGCATGCAGGTGTTCTTCTACGACACCGTGACCAAGCTGCCACTGGGCAACGCGACCCAGGTCGGCAACCTGCACGAGCTGCTGGGCATGTCCGACATCGTCACCCTGCACGTTCCGGAAACCGCTGCGACCCAGTGGATGATCGGCGAGAAGGAAATCCGCGCCATCAAGAAGGGCGGCATCCTGATCAACGCTGCACGCGGCACCGTGGTCGAGCTGGATCACCTGGCCGCTGCGATCAAGGACAAGCACCTGATCGGCGCCGCCATCGACGTGTTCCCGGTCGAGCCGCGTTCCAACGACGAAGAGTTCGAAAGCCCGCTGCGTGGCCTGGACAACGTGATCCTGACCCCGCACATCGGCGGTTCCACCGCTGAAGCACAGGCCAACATCGGTCTGGAAGTGGCAGAAAAACTGGTCAAGTACAGCGACAACGGTACGTCGGTATCGTCCGTGAACTTCCCGGAAGTGGCCCTGCCGGCTCACCCTGGCAAGCACCGCCTGCTGCACATCCACGAGAACATCCCGGGTGTGATGAGCGAGATCAACAAGGTCTTCGCCGAAAACGGCATCAACATCTCCGGTCAGTTCCTGCAGACCAACGAGAAGGTCGGCTACGTGGTGATCGACGTCGACGCCGAGTACTCGGAGCTGGCGCAAGAGAAGCTGCAACACGTCAACGGCACCATCCGTAGCCGTGTGTTGTTCTGATCAAGCGTTGAGCGACAAAAAAAGGGAGCCTTCGGGCTCCCTTTTTCATGCACGCGAAAACGTCATTCGACGTTGACGGTGATCTTCTTCGACACAATCGGCGGATCGAAGGCCATGTGGCCGCTGTCACCCAGCTCCAGTTGCAAGGTGTGCTTGCCCGGCGCGAGTTTGATGTCGGCCTGGGTCTGCGCCTTGCCGAAGTGCATGTGGTTGGCGTCGGTCGGCACCACGGATCCGGCCGGAACGATTTCCTTGGCATCGATCAGCAGATGGTGATGACCGGTGTTCTTGGTGACGTCACCGGCCGGTGCCAGCGCGATGTCCTTTACACCGAACTTGACCGTGAAGGTCTGCGGAACCGTGGCTCCGTCCTCGGGAGAAACGATGAACACTTCGGCGCCCTTCGGTGCCGGTGTGGCCGCACTGGCCAGTACCGAAACACCCATCAGCACACCGGCCAACGCTGCACGTGACATAAAGCTTTTCATTTTCTTCTCCAGTTTTTCCGTAAAATCCGCACGGTCATGACAACTTCATGACCATTCGTTGTCGAAGGCACTCGACAACCATAGCAAAGCGAGCCTGGAAAACAGGCCGATATCGATTTCAAAGGAGTGACCATGCGTTTTCTGCCTGGCCTGATCTGCCTGCTTCCCCTTCTGAGCCCTCTGGCTCACGCCGAACTGATTGATGACGTCAACGACCGTGGCGAGTTGCGCATAGCCCTTGAGGCTAATACACCGCCCTTCAATTTCAAGGACGGCGACACGCTCACGGGGTTCGAGGTCGAGCTTGGGCATCTGCTGGCCAACGAACTGGATGTGCGCGCCGACTTCATCGTCACCGACGAAGCCGATCTGCTCCAGGGCGTCGAAAGCGGCAAGTACGACGTCGCGCTCAACCACATAGCACTGACCCCGGAACTCAAGGAACGTTTCGACGTGAGCGAGCCTTACACGCAGGTCAATGCGCAGTTGTTGGCGAAAAAGGACGAGCAACCTCGGCCGATGGTGCTGGTGCAGACGTTGACTGAGGAAAAGCCGAAGGTTGGGCCGCCGGTAGATCTGGCGATTCCGTTTCAAAAGGGTAACCCGGCGTTTCACGCGAGTCTGGAGAATGCCTTGCAGCGGATCAGGGCGGATGGGCGGCTGGAGGCGTTGTCGAAGAAGTGGTTGAGTGTGCCGGCTACGGAAAACTGAAGTGAGCGTGACTAGCCGAGCACGCTGAGGGCCTGTGCGGCTTGCGGCAGTTCGAGCTCATTGAAGACCTGTACGCCATGGCGTTTGAGCAACGCGGCGGTAACGCCCTCGCCGCTGACCTTCACCCCGCTGAACGTCCCGTCATAGGTCAACAGATTTCCGCACGAAGGACTGTTGGCCTTTAGCACCGCCACCCGAATCCCGTGTTTCTGCACCAGCGCCAGCGCCTGCCGCGCGCCATCCAGAAACTGCGCACTGACATCTTCGCCCTCGGTAGTGATCACCGAAGCGAGTCCGTCCAGCACTTCGCTGCCCTGCCCGCCCGGAATCTCTGCTGCTGCCCGTGGTGTCGGCAAGCCACCGGCGACTTCCGGACACAGCGGCACTACACGCCCTTCGGCAATCCACTGTTCCAGCAGATCGAACGGCCCGCTGGCTCCACCGTCGTAACGCACGCGGTGACCCAACAGGCAGCGACTGACCAGAATCCTGTGCATCTCAGAACGGCTCGTTGCCACGGCGGCGGAACCAGCCTGTCAGCGACAGCCGCTCGCGGCTGGCGGGCAACACTTCATGAGGGACTTCGCCGGAGAGAAACACCACCAGACAACCGCCCGTAGGCTGTACGTCATGAACGCGATCATTCTCCAGGTACATGCGCAGTTGCCCGCCATCCTCCGGCAGCCAGCCGTCATTGAGGTAGATCACCGCCGAGACCATGCGCCGGTCATCGTCGCGGAAACGGTCGACATGCCTGCGGTAGAACGCACCCGGCGGGTACAGGGCGAAGTGGCACTCGAAGTCTTCCAGCCCGAGGAACAGGCCCCGGTTCAGCGCTTCGCGCAGGCTGTCCATCAGGTTCAGGTAGCGGTCACTGGCCTCGGCCTGACCGGGGTCGATCCATTGGATATGGTCGCCACGAATCCCCTCGCGGATCTCCGAAAACGGTCCACGTCCGACCCCCGCCGGCGCCAGTTCACCTTCGGCGTCACGTTTGCGGCACTCGGCCGCCAGTGCGCGGGTCAAATCCGCAGGCAGGAAAATGTTCTGCTGCGACCAGCCGCGCTCGGCCAGGTCGTCGACGATACGTAACAGCAGCGGGTGATCAGAGGATATTTGCATGGCGCGCATAGTATGCCTGCGGCAAGAAATCCGACAGAGCCACGCGGCGGCTTGATACGAATTCTCGACAAGTACTGGCACCGCACGGAGAATAGTCGGCTGCCGACAGGAGTCCTTATGCGCCGTTTGCTTTTTTCACTGTTGATGTTCTGCGTTTTGCCCGCCTGGGCGGACGGCCACGACCAGTTGTACAAGGTCGCCGGCTGGCCAGAACAACGCGCGCATTTCAACGATGCCCTGAGTGCCGCGCAGCAGCGTTACCAGAACAGCCTGCCGCCGGCGGTGTTTCAGGCGCTGGTGAACAACAGCAATCAGCGCTTCGCCCCCCAGGCCGTGGATCAACGCGCCGAAGCGCAACTGCGCAAGAACCTCGCCGATCCGAAACCGGCCCTGTCGTTCTTTCAGTCACCGCTGGGCAAGAAGATCGTCGCCGCCGAACTGCTGGCGACCCGTCGCGATCAACTGGCGAAAAACGCCAAGGGCCTGCCGAAGATGCCGGCCAGCGATAGCCGCCTGCTGATCATCGGTCACCTCGCCCAAGCCTTGCCCGCCCGTGAAGCCGGCGCCGAAGTCAGCCTGGCGATTGCCGGCGTGGCAGCGGACAGCCTGAGTTCGATGATCCCCGGCCTGCTCGGCGGCGGTCAGGCCCAGGGCATGTTGAACGGTCAGCGCCAGCGTCTGATGGATCAGATCGGCGCCGATCTGAACAACACGCTGCTGTATGTCTATCGCGACCTGTCGGATGAAGAACTGGAAGAGTTCGCGACCTTTGCCGAATCCACCGAAGGCAAGGCCTACTATCAGGCCGCGCTGGCCGCGATCCGCGCCGGGCTGGCCGTGGGACAGAGCACCTCGAACCTCAGTCAGTGATCTAGGGGTTGCGGCCCTTGATCCGCTTGCTCAAGAACTCGAAATACTCCTCGCGCATTTCCGCCGTCTCGTTGGCCAGGTGATGCCGCGCCTCGGCCAGCAGCAGAATCTGCGGCCGGTCGAACTTCCATTTCATCACTTGCAGGTTGTGCTGCCAGTCCACGGTCATGTCCGCCTGGCCCTGAACGATCAGTGGCCGACGCGGACTTTTTTTCGCGTATTCAACCCGGTTGATCCAGCGCGACAACGCCCCGACCCACGCGGTCGGCAAGCGTTTTGGCTGCAACGGATCGGCCTGCAGGAACGGCAGGAAATCCGGGTCGTTGGAGTTCTCGCTGAAACGCCGGGCGATGCCCCTGACGAAGGGCCGCAGCAGGTAATAACTGAACTGCGACCAGCCCCAGGCACGCGGACGTACCAACGGCGCCAGCAGAATCAACTGCCCCTGCGCCGGGCTGTTTTCACCATGATTGAGCACGTGATCGACAATGATCGCCCCGCCGGTACTTTGCCCGCACAGATGCCACGGCTGCGGCAGGGCAATCGAGCGCGCCTCGGCGAACAGGCCTTGCAGTGCATCCTGATACTCGGAGAAATCGCGGATGCTCGCCCGCTCGCCACTGGACAGACCATGCCCCGGCAGATCGCAGGCAATCACCGCAAAACCCTGATCCAGCGCCCACTCGATCACATGCCGGTACAGGCCGGTGTGGTCATAAAACCCGTGCACCAGAAACAGCGTGGCCTTGGCCGTTTCCGCCGGCCACCAGCAATGGCTGACCAGTTGATAGCCAGCGATGTCGAACCGACCCATGCCACGCCAGACATCGCGCTCCGGAAAGTCGGTCTTGTAGAACCGCTGATACGCCTTCGCCTCCTCGGACAACGGCTGCCACTCGGCCAGAGGCTTGAGGCTCGCACGCAGATGATCGGGATCGAAGGCAACAGACATGGGCAATTCCAGAACGGTAAACGGACTTTATCGGCCTGCGATATTCATCTGTCGCGGCAAGCATGGCAAGCTAGCGCGCTCTCAAGGAATCAAAACCATGCGCTCGCCCTACCGCACCGCACTGTTTGCCAGCCTGCTCGCCATCGTGTGTGCCGGCGTGCTGTGGGCCGCGTACGACTGGTTTCAGGGCCGCTACCTGCGGGCTTTCAGCGAACACACCGCGGTATTTTCCGGTGACCCGCTGCGCTTGCCCGACGACCTCGCCGGCCCCGGCAATATCCGTCTGGTGCACTTCTGGGACCCGGCCTGCCCATGCAACGTCGGCAATCAACAGCACCTGACCGAGATGGTCGAACAGTTCGGCCCCAAGGGCGTGGAATTCTTCGCGGTGCAGAAGGCCGGCAGCCACGGCCAGTTGCCCGCCACTCTCAGCAGCCTCAAAACCATCGCGGTGTTGCCCGGCTCGGAGCAGATTCCCGCCAGCCCCGCCGTGGCGATCTGGGACCGCAGCGGCAAACTGGCGTATTTCGGGCCTTACAGCGAAGGCCTGACGTGCAACTCCAGCAACAGTTTTATCGAACCGATCCTGCAAGCGTTGAGTGATGATCGTCCGGTCAATGCGACTCATACGCTGGCGGTCGGGTGTTATTGCCCGTGGCCGGCCGAGATGAAGTAAGGCATTCCGGACATTTCAAGGACGGCGATGCGCAGCACACGAGGCGTGTGCTAATTGTTTGCAGCCCGCACGGGCGGCAATCCCGAATGCACAAGGAGTCACCATGAAACGCGTCTTCACCGTTCTTGCCTTGCTCATCGTTGTCCTGCTCGCCGCCGGCGGGTGGTATGTCTACAGCAAGCAACCGACGCGTCAGGGCCAGGTGGAATTGCGCAACCTGCAAGGCTCGGTGACCGTGCGTTACGACGAGCGCGGTGTGCCGCACATCCGCGCTGAAAACGAAACCGACCTCTACCGCGCCCTCGGCTATGTGCACGCCCAGGATCGCCTGTTTCAGATGGAAGCCATGCGTCGTCTGGCCCGTGGCGAGCTGGCGGAAGTGCTCGGGCCGAAACTGCTCGATACCGACAAACTGTTCCGCAGCTTGCGCATCCGCGAGCGCGCCGCCAGTTACGTGGCCGGCCTCGACAAGCAGTCACCGGCGTGGAAGGCCCTGCAAGCCTATCTGGACGGCATCAATCAATATCAGGACTCGCACGCAGCCCCCGTCGAGTTCGACGTGCTGGGCATCCCCAAGCGGCTGTTCACTGCCGAAGACAGCATCAGCGTCGCCGGCTACATGGCCTACAGCTTTGCCGCCGCGTTTCGCACCGAACCGCTGCTGACCTACGTGCGCGATCAACTGGGCGCCGATTACCTCAACGTCTTCGACCTCGACTGGCAGCCCAAGGGCGTGCTCGCCAAAGGCCACGCCGGCACCGCACCGGCCCTCGCCGCCGAAGACTGGAAAGACCTGAACACCCTCGCCCGCGTCAGCGAACAGGCGCTGATAGACAACGGCCTGCCGCAGTTCGAAGGCAGCAATGCCTGGGTAATTGCCGGCAGCCACAGCAAGAGCGCCAAGCCCTTGCTGGCGGGCGATCCGCACATCCGCTTCTCGGTGCCGTCGGTATGGTACGAGGCGCAGCTGTCGGCGCCGGGTTTTGAACTCTACGGCCATCATCAGGCGCTGGTGCCGTTTGCGTTCCTGGGGCACAACCTGGATTTCGGCTGGAGCCTGACCATGTTCCAGAACGATGACCTCGACCTGATCGCCGAGAAGGTCAATCCGGACAACCCGGATCAGGTCTGGTATCGCGGCCAGTGGACCGACATGGTCAAGACCGAGCAGCAGATCGCGGTGAAAGGCCAGACGCCTGTGACCATCACCCTGCGCCAGTCGCCCCACGGCCCGATCGTCAACGACGCCCTCGGCAGCGCCGCCGGTAAAACCCCGATTGCGATGTGGTGGGCCTTCCTCGAAACGCCAAACCCGATCCTCGAAGGCTTCTACCAGCTCAACCGCGCCGACACCCTGGCCAAGGCCCGCGCCGCAGCGGCCAAGGTGCAGGCGCCGGGACTGAACATCGTCTACGCCAACGCCAAGGGCGATATCGCGTGGTGGGCCTCGGCGCTGTTGCCCAAGCGTCCGGTCGGGGTGAAGCCCGGTTTCATTCTCGACGGCAGCAGCAATCAGGCGGACAAGGACGGCTACTTCCCGTTCAGCGCCAACCCGCAGGAAGAGAACCCGACGCGGGGCTATATCGTCTCGGCCAACTTCCAGCCCGTGTCGCCGACCGCCATGGAGATTCCCGGTTACTACAACCTCGCCGACCGTGGCCAGCAGCTCCACCGCCAGCTCGCCGACAAGAACGTGAAGTGGGACAACGAGGCCAACCAGAAGCTGCAACTGGGCACCTCCACCGGTTATGGCCCGCGTCTGCTGGCGCCGTTGCTGCCGGTATTGCGTGAAGTGGTGAATGATCCGGCGCAGCTGAAACTGGTCGAGCAACTGGCCCAATGGCAAGGCGACTATCCACTGGATTCGGTCAGTGCGACGGTGTTCAACCAGTTCCTGTTCAACCTCGCGGACGCGGCAATGCGCGATGAGCTGGGCAATGATTTCTTCGAAACCCTGCTGTCGACCCGAGTGATCGATGCAGCCCTGCCCCGGCTCGCGGCGAATGCCGATTCACCGTGGTGGGACAACCGCAGCACGCCGAACAAGGAAACCCGCGTCGACACCGTACGCGCTGCGTGGCAGGCGAGCATGGCGCACCTGAAGTCGACCCTCGGCGACGATGCATCCGGCTGGCAATGGGGCAAGGCCCACACGCTGACCCATGGTCATCCGCTGGGTCAGCAGAAGCCGCTGGATCGCATTTTCAACGTCGGCCCATTCGCCGCACCGGGCTCCCATGAAGTGCCGAACAACCTCTCGGCGAAGATCGGTCCCGCGCCGTGGCCGGTGACCTACGGCCCGTCGACCCGCCGGCTGGTGGACTTCGCCGACCCGGCTCACAGCCTGACGATCAACCCGGTCGGCCAGAGCGGCGTGCCGTTCGACAGCCACTATGACGATCAGGCGGAAGCGTATGTGGACGGGATGTATGTGCAGGCGCATTTCAGTGAGGAAGAGGTGACGGCGAATACGCGCAGTACCTTGAAGCTGTTGCCGGCTCGGGCGGCGCAATAAGCGCCGCTCAAACCATCGCCGCAAAGTTCAGCCGGAACTGCTGCGGCGTCACCCCCAACCGGCGGTTGAACACGCTGCGCATGTGTTGCGCATCGCGAAACCCGCACTGATACGCCACCGTCTTCAGCGGCGCCGTGGTGCTTTCGAGCATCACCCGCGCCGCATCTACCCGCGCCCGTTCGACGAACTCCGCCGGGGTGACTTTCGCCTCCCGGGCAAACACCCGGGAAAAATTCCGCGCACTCATGTTCGCGGCATTCGCCAGGTCAGCAATGGTCAGGTCGCCGGTGAGATTGGCCAACACGTACAGCTGCACCATCGCCACCGCCGACGTCGGCACGGCGTGGGGCGTGAGAAACGGGCTGAACTGCGACTGCCCGCCGGAGCGCTGGGTGAACACCACCAGGCGCTTGGCCACGCTCAGCGCGACCTCGGCCCCGTAATCACGCGCCAGCAGGTACAGCGACAGATCGATCCCCGCCGTCACCCCCGCCGAGGTGTAGAGCTGGCCGTCCTCGACGTACAACCGATCAGCCTCGACCCGGCTCGACGGGCATAACTGCGCCAGCGCTTCGGCGTCATTCCAGTGGGTGGTAACCGTGCGCCCGTCCAGCAACCCTGCACGGGCGAGCATGAACGCGCCGTTGCAGATCGAGCCAAAACGCCGCGCCCGTCCACAAGCCTCGCGCAACCAGCCGTCAAACCCGCTGCCAAAATCCAGAAACGGCAACTGCGGTCCGCCCGCCACCAGCAGCAAGTCATAAGCCTCTTGCACGTCGCTGAAATGCCGATGCGCACTCAGGGTCAGCCCGTTGGAACACGGCATCGGCCCGCGCTCGACACCGATCACGTCGAGCCGGTAATGATCCTCCGGCGCCAGGAAGCGGTTGGCCTCGGCGAACACGTCCATCGGCCCGCTGACGTCCAGCGCCTGCACGCCGGGGAACACCACGATGGCAACGGTTCTGTTCATGGCAATCTCGGCTCCCGGGGAATGGCGGATCAGCGCCAACCCTAACCAATCCTCGCCGCAGAAGCGAGCTGGCACGATTTGCAGGTGGAATGGCAAGGATCGCAGCCATGGATCGATTGTCCGGTTTTGCCCCCGGGAACAGACTTTCCCCATCAGCGCCGTGACGGCGTTTTCGACGAGGAAGCTCAACATGACCACGACCATCGCCGGTATCCAGATCCCCGACAGCGCCCTCGCCCGGGCCACCACCGAATACATCCGCGACATCGAATCCGATCTGCTTTACCACCACTCGCGCCGGGTGTTTCTGTTCGGTGCCTTGAGTGGCGAACGCCAGCACCTGGCCTACGATCCGGAGCTGCTGTACGTCGGCGCGATGTTCCACGACCTGGGTCTGGTCGAAGGGCATCGCAGCGATGACGAGCGCTTCGAAGTGGATGGCGCCAACGCAGCGGCAGCATTTCTCAAACCGTACGGGTTGAGCGACGACGACATCGAGCAAGTCTGGCTATCGATCGCTCTGCACACCACGCCGGGGGTGCCGAAGCATCTGCGTCCGACCGTGGCGCTGGTGACCGCAGGTGTCGAGATGGACGTGCTGGGCATGGACTACGCGGCGTTCACCACGGTGCAGCGTGAGGCGGTGGTGCATGCGCATCCACGGGGTGAGGGCTTCAAGGAGTGCATCATCTGCGCGTTCGCCGATGGTCTGCGTCATCGTCCGCAGACCACGTTCGGCAATGTGAAGACCGATGTACTGAAGGATCAGGTGCCGGGGTTCACGCCGATGAACTTCGTCGAGGTTATCCGCAGTTCACCTTGGACTGCGTAAAACCAAATGTGGGAGCGGGCTTGCTCCGGGCGGCGATCCGACGAAGAGGCCGTATCAGTCACTGAATACGTCGACTGATACACCGCTTTCGCGAGCAAGCCCGCTCCCACATTTTGAATTGGGTTGGCCTTGAGACAAGAGCCAACCCTATATTGCTTAAGCCGCTTCCGGCGTCGGCGCCCGGCGCACGTCCGGTTGCTTCCACGAATCGGCAGCGCTTTCTTCGATGGCTTGCTGGATCGCCTTGCGGCGCGCTTCTTCGGCACGGCGGCTGAAGAACCAGACCAGGAAGGTCACCAGCGATACCGCCAGCAGAATCAGGCTGGCCACGGCGTTGATCTCAGGCTTCACACCCAGACGCACCGCCGAGAACACTTCCATCGGCAGGGTCGTCGAACCCGGGCCGGACACGAAGCTCGCCAGCACCAGGTCATCCAGCGACAGCGCGAACGACATCATGCCGCCCGCTGCCAGCGACGGCGCGATCATCGGGATGGTGATCAGGAAGAACACCTTCCATGGCCGCGCGCCGAGGTCCATCGCCGCTTCTTCGATCGACAGGTCCAGCTCACGCAGACGCGCCGACACCACCACCGCCACATACGCCGCACAGAACGTAGTGTGGGCGATCCAGATGGTGACGATGCCCCGCTCCTGCGGCCAGCCGATCATCTGCGCCATGGCCACGAACAGCAGCAACAGCGACAGACCGGTAATCACCTCAGGCATGACCAGTGGCGCGGTGACCAGGCCGCCGAACAGCGTGCGGCCCTTGAAGCGGGTGATGCGGGTCAGCACGAAGGCTGCCAGCGTACCCAGCGCCACGGCGGCAATCGCGGTGTAGCAGGCGATTTCCAGCGAGCGCACCACCGAGCCCATCAGTTGCGAGTTGTCGAGCAGGCCGACGTACCACTTCACCGACCAGCCGCCCCACACCGTTACCAGTTTGGAGGCGTTGAACGAGTAGATCACCAGGATCAACATCGGCAGGTAGATGAACAACAGGCCGAGCACCAGCATCAGGCTGGAGAAACGGAAGCGCTTCATTCTTTACCCTCCATTTCCTTGGCCTGACTGCGGTTGAACAGGATGATCGGCACGATCAGGATCGCCAGCATCACCACCGCCAAGGCGGACGCCACCGGCCAGTCACGGTTGTTGAAGAACTCTTGCCAGAGCACCTTACCGATCATCAGGGTTTCCGGACCGCCAAGCAGTTCCGGGATCACGAACTCGCCCACCACCGGGATGAACACCAGCATGCAGCCGGCGATGATGCCGTTCTTGGACAGCGGCACAGTGATTTTCCAGAAGCTGTTGAAGGTACTCGAACCCAGGTCGGACGCGGCCTCCAGCAGGCTGGTGTCATGCTTCACCAGGTTGGCGTACAGCGGCAGGATCATGAACGGCAGGTACGAGTAGACGACGCCGATATACACCGCGAGGTTGGTGTTGAGGATCTGCAGCGGCTCGTCGATCAAGCCCATGCTCATCAGGAAACCGTTGAGCAGGCCGTTGTTGCTGAGGATGCCCATCCACGCATAGACGCGGATCAGGATCGCGGTCCAGGTCGGCATCATGATCAGCAGCACCAGCACCGTTTGCACTTCCTTGCGGGCGCTGGCGATGGCGTAGGCCATCGGGTAACCGATCAACAGGCACAGCAGCGTGCTGAAAAACGCCATCTTCAGCGAGCCGAGGTACGCGGCGATGTAAAGCTCGTCGTCGCCGAGCATCGCGTAGTTGCCCAGGTTCAGCAGCAGCTGCAGCTTCTGCTCGGCGTAAGTGTAGATCTCGGTGTACGGCGGGATGGCCACGTCCGCTTCGGCGAAGCTGATCTTCAGGACGATGAAGAACGGCAGCATGAAGAACAGGAACAGCCAGATGAACGGAACCCCGATGACCAGCTGACGGCCACCGGGAATTATTCGATTGAGCCGGCGTTTGAATTTGCGCATGTTCATGAGCGAAGTACCACGCCGCTGTCGTCTTCCCACCACACGTAGACCTGATCGCCCCAGGTCGGACGTGCGCCACGGCGTTCAGCGTTGGCCACGAACGACTGCACCAGCTTGCCGCTCGGCAATTCGACGTAGAACACCGAGTGACCGCCGAGGTAGGCGATGTCATGCACCTTGCCGCTCGACCAGTTGTATTCGCAGGTCGGCTGGTCGGCGGTGACCAGCAGTTTTTCCGGACGGATCGCGTAGGTCACGGACTTGTCCTGCACCGAGGTGCTGATGCCGTGGCCGACGTAGATCTGCCGGTCGAGGTCCTTGCAGGTAATGGTCGCGTGACCTTCGGCGTCGTCGATCACTTCGCCTTCGAAGATGTTCACGTTACCGATGAATTCGCAGACCAGACGGCTGGTCGGGGTTTCGTAGATGTCGATCGGGCTGCCGATCTGGGCGATCCAGCCCAGGTGCATGATCGCGATGCGCTCGGCCATGGTCATGGCCTCTTCCTGGTCGTGGGTCACCATCACGCAGGTCACACCCACGCGCTCGATGATCTCAACCAGCTCAAGCTGCATCTGCGAACGCAGTTTCTTGTCCAGTGCGCCCATCGGCTCGTCGAGCAGCAGCAGTTTCGGCCGCTTGGCCAGCGAACGCGCCAGCGCCACACGCTGACGCTGGCCGCCGGACAGCTGGTGCGGCTTGCGCTTGGCGTACTGGCTCATCTGCACCAGCTTGAGCATCTCGGCCACACGGGCGTCGATCTCGGCCTTGGGAATCTTGTCCTGTTGCAGGCCGAACGCGATGTTCTGCGCCACGGTCATGTGCGGGAACAGGGCGTAGGACTGGAACATCATGTTGATCGGTCGCTCGTACGGCGGCATGTCGGTGATGTCGACGCCGTCGAGGAAAATGCGCCCCTCCGTGGGCCGTTCGAACCCTGCCAGCATCCGCAGCAGAGTGGATTTGCCCGATCCCGAACCGCCGAGCAGGGCGAATATCTCGCCCTTCTTGATTTCCAGGGACACATCGTCCACGGCAACCGTCTCGTCGAACTTCTTCGTGACCCGGTCGATTTTGACCAGCACCTGTTTCGGTGTCTGGTCGCCCTCGAGGGCTTTCTTATAGGCGCCGGAGGCAACTGCCATTTACAAAACTCCCAGAAAAAAAGAGTGCAGTTCGCCCACGCAAGACGAACCCAGGATAGTTTGTACGTTGAAGCTATTTACCCGACTTGACCTTGGTCCAGCTGCGGGTCATCAAACGCTGAATGTTCGGCGGCAACTCGATCGACACGTAGGTCTTGTCGAGCACGGCCTGCGGTGGATAAACCGACTCGTCGGTGCGGATGGACTGCTCCATCAGCTTGTCCGAACCCGGGTTGGGGTTGGCGTAACCGACGTAATCACTGACCTGGGCGATCACCTCAGGTTTCAGCAAATAGTTGATGAAGGCGTGGGCCTCTTTGACGTTGGCCGAATCCTTCGGAATCGCCAGCATGTCGAACCACAGCGCGCCGCCCTCTTTCGGGATCGAGTAGGCGATGTTCACGCCCTTCTTGGCCTCTTCGGCGCGATTCTTGGCCTGGAAGATGTCGCCGGAGAAACCGATGGCCACACAGATGTCACCGTTGGCCAGGTCACCGATGTATTTCGAGGAGTGGAAGTAGGTCACGTAAGGGCGCACGGCGAGCAGTTTGTCCGTGGCCTTGGCGTAATCCTTGGGATCGGTGCTGTTGGCGTTCAGGCCCATGTAGTTGAGCACGGTCGGCATCATTTCATCGGCCGAATCGAGGAACGCCACGCCGCAGCTGTGCAGCTTCTTGATGTTCTCCGGCTCGAACAGCACGCTCCAGGAGTCGATCTTGTCGACGCCGAGCACGGCTTTCACTTTATCGACGTTGTAGCCGATGCCGTTGGTGCCCCACAGGTACGGAACCGCGTACAGGTTGCCCGGATCGTTCTGTTCCAGGCGCTTGAGCAGCACCGGATCGAGATTGGAGTAGTTCGGCAGCTGCGCCTTGTCGAGCTTCTGGAACGCGCCCGCCTTGATCTGCTTGCCGAGGAAGTGATTCGACGGCACGACCACGTCGTAACCGGTACGCCCGGCGAGCAGTTTGCCTTCCAGGGTTTCGTTGGAGTCGAACACGTCGTAGACCGGTTTGATGCCGGTGTCTTTCTGGAAATCGGCCAGGGTGGTCTCGCCGATGTAATCCGACCAGTTATAAATATGCACAGTACCGGCGGCTTGGGCACCGACAGCGAACGTCAGGCCGGCAGCGGCCAGCAGGGCATTGCGCAAAGAAGAAAAAATAGGCAAGTGGAGGTCCTCTAATTTAGTTGGGCCCAAGTTGCCCCGTGCTGCATGACAGTCACGGTTGCCCGGCAACAAAACCGGCGCGCAACTTACCTTCGAAAAACCGTTCCAGCAAAACTTTCTGTCATTTATTTGCACCACTAGCCGCCCCGGTGAAGGCGACGGCCAGCGGTGGCCGCTTCAAACCGGCTTATTTACCGGATTTGATCTTGGTCCAGCTGCGTGTGATCAGGCGCAGGGTGGCCGCGTCCAGATCGCTGATCGCATAGAGCTGCTTCTTCACTTCAGCCGAAGGGTAGATGCTCGGATCGCTGGTGATTTCCTTGTCCACCAGGGCGGTGGCCGCCTTGTTGCCGTTCGGGAAACGCACGGCGTTGGTGATTTCGGCCATCACTTTTGGCTCGAGCAGGTAGTTCATGAACTTGTAGGCGGCTTCGACGTTTTCGGCATCCTTGGGAATGGCGACCATGTCGTAGAAAGTACCGGCACCTTCTTTCGGAATGGTGTAGGCCAGTTTGACCTTGTCACCGGCTTCCTTGGCGCGGGTCTTGGATTGTTCCAGGTCACCTGAGTAACCGACTGCCACGCAGATGTTGCCGTTGGCCAGGTCCGAGATGTACTTCGAGGAGTGGAAGTAGGCAACCGAAGGACGCACTTTGAGGAACAGGTCCTCGGCGGCTTTCAGGTCAGCCTTGTCTTTGCTGTTGGTCGGTTTGCCCAGGTAGTGCAAAGCCGCCGGAATCATTTCGGTCGGCGCGTCGAGGAAGCTCACGCCGCAGCTTTTCAGCTTCTCGATGTTTTCAGGCTTGAACACGATGTCCCAGGAATCGATCTTGTCGACGCCCAGCGCAGCCTTGACCTTCTCCGGGTTGTAGCCGATGCCGATCGAACCCCACATGTACGGGAACGCGTGCTTGTTGCCCGGGTCGCTGGCGTCGCCAACGGCTTTGAGCAGGTCTTCGTCGAGGTTCTTCCAGTTCGTCAGCTTGGACTTGTCCAGTTCCTGATAAACGCCGGCCTTGATCTGCTTGGCCAGGAAGTTGTTGGAAGGCACCACGATGTCGTAACCGGATTTGCCGGCCAGCAGCTTCGCTTCCAGGGTTTCGTTGCTGTCGAACACGTCATAGACGACCTTGATGCCCGTCTCTTTTTCGAAATTGGCAACCGTGTCCGGCGCGATGTAGTCGGACCAGTTGTAAACGTGCAACACCTTGTCGTCCGCCTGAACCGCACCCGCCATCACGCCCATCAGGGACATGGCGAGCAGAGTCTTGCCAGCGAGCTTTTTGCCTAATGCCTTCATGCGTTAATGCTCCAAATTTTTCTTTTTTGAACCACTTTGTTCAGCGGCCGAACCCGGACAACTGGAACCGCGGCTAGTCTGGCAAGATCCGAGGCGGTCTTTCAAGAAAAGACCAGCCTTTCTGACAGCTCCGAGCGACAGCGCAACAGCTCCATCGCTCAGAGCCTAGCACTTAGCCCTGCAACGCACTCAGGGTGAGGTCCAGGCACTTGCGCGCCTTTGTCACCAGTTCATCGATCTCCGCCTTACTGATCACCAGCGGCGGCGCGATGATCATGGTGTCGCCCACGGCACGCATGATCAGCCCGTTGTCGAAGCAGAACTGGCGGCAGATCATGCCCACACCCTTGCCTTCGTAACGCTTGCGAGTGGCCTTGTCCTGCACCAGCTCGATGGCCCCCAGCAGACCGACCCCGCGCACTTCACCCACCAACGGGTGATCGTTCAGTTCGCGCAGACGTTTCTGCAAATACGGTGCCGTTTCTTCATGGGCGCGTTCGATGATTTTCTCTTCGCGCAGAATCCGGATGTTTTCCAGACCCACCGCTGCCGCCACCGGGTGACCGGAGTAGGTGAAGCCATGGTTGAAATCGCCACCCTCGTTGAGCACCGCCACCACTTCGTCGCGAACGATCAGGCCACCCATCGGGATGTAGCCGGATGTCAGGCCTTTGGCGATGGTCATCATGTGTGGCTTGAGGTCGTAGAAATCGCTGCCGAACCATTGGCCGGTACGGCCGAAACCGCAGATCACTTCATCGGCCACGAACAGGATGTCGTACTTGGCGAGGATTTCCTTGATGCGCGGCCAGTAGGTGTCTGGCGGAATGATCACGCCGCCGGCACCCTGGATCGGCTCGGCAATAAAGGCACCGACGTTGTCGACGCCGACTTCCAGAATCTTCTCTTCCAGCTGATTGGCCGCCCAGATCCCGAACTCTTCCGGGGTCATGTCGCCGCCTTCGGCGAACCAGTACGGCTGGGCGATGTGGACGATGCCCGGAATCGGCAGGTCGCCCTGTTCGTGCATGTAGGTCATGCCGCCCAGGCTGGCGCCGGCCACGGTGGAACCGTGGTAGCCGTTCTTGCGGCTGATGATGACTTTCTTGTTCGGCTGGCCCTTGATCGCCCAGTAGTGGCGAACCATGCGCAGCATGGTGTCGTTGCCTTCGGAGCCGGAGCCGGTGAAGAACACATGGTTCATGCCTTGCGGCGCCACGTCGGCGATGGCCTTGGCCAGTTCCAGCGCCGGCGGGTGCGCGGTCTGGAAGAACAGGTTGTAGTAAGGCAGTTCGCGCATTTGTCTGGCGGCCGCATCGGCCAGTTCATCGCGTCCATAACCGATCGCCACACACCACAGACCCGCCATGCCATCGAGGATCTTGTTGCCCTCGCTGTCCCACAGGTACACGCCCTTGGCGTTGGTGATGATCCGTGGACCCTTTTCTTTCAGCTGCTTGAAGTCGCTGAACGGGGCCAGGTGGTGATCGCTGCTGAGGGCTTGCCACTCACGGGTTTGCGGGTTGTTGCTGGTCATGCCAATTCTCCTTGTTATCGGTGAAGGCGCGGCGGCTGGCCACCGCGCCCGGCGTATCAGACGGCGAAGAGCAGGTACTCACGCTCCCAGGAACTGATCACGCGCTTGAAGTTTTCATGCTCGGCCCGCTTGACCGCGACGTAGCCGGTGATGAAGGTCTTGCCCAGGTATTTCTCGATGGTCGCGCTGTTTTCCATGCGCTCCAGGGCGTCCTCGATGGTCAGCGGCAGGCGCAGGTTGCGGCGCTCGTAACCACGGCCCACGACCGGCGCGCTCGGGTTGATGCCTTCGACCATGCCGATGTAGCCGCAGAGCAGGCTCGCGGCAATCGCCAGGTACGGGTTGGCGTCGGCGCCCGGCAGGCGGTTTTCCACCCGGCGGTTTTGCGGGCCGGCATCCGGTACGCGCAGGCCCACGGTGCGGTTTTCTTCGCCCCACTCCACGTTCACCGGCGCCGAGGTGTCCGGCAGGAAGCGGCGGAACGAGTTGACGTTCGGTGCGAACAGCGGCAACAGCTCAGGGATCAGTTTCTGCAGGCCACCGATGTGGTGCAGGAACAACTGGCTCATGGTGCCGTCGTCATTGGAGAACACGTTCTTGCCCGTCTCGATGTCGATGATGCTCTGGTGCAGGTGCATCGCACTGCCCGGCTCGCCGGTCATCGGCTTGGCCATGAAGGTAGCGGCCACGTTGTGCTTGAGCGCGGCCTCACGCATGGTGCGTTTGAACACCAGGATCTGGTCGGCCAGCGACAGGGCATCGCCGTGACGGAAGTTGATTTCCATCTGCGCCGTGCCGTCTTCGTGGATCAGCGTGTCGAGGTCCAGTTCCTGCAGTTCGCACCAGTCGTAGACGTCTTCGAACAGCGGATCGAATTCGTTCGCCGCTTCGATGGAGAAGGACTGACGACCGATCTCCGGGCGCCCCGAGCGGCCGACTGGCGGCTGCAACGGATAGTCAGGGTCGTCGCTGCGCTTGGTCAGGTAGAACTCCATTTCCGGCGCCACAATCGGCTGCCAGCCTTTGTCGGCATAGAGTTTCAGGACTTTCTTGAGGACGTTGCGCGGCGACAGCTCGATCGGGTTGCCTTGCTTGTCGTAGGTGTCGTGGATCACCTGGGCGGTCGGCTCGATGGCCCAAGGCACCAGGTACACGGCGTTCTGGTCGGGGCGGCAGATCATATCGATATCGGCCGGGTCGAGCAGTTCGTAATAGATGTCATCTTCGACGTAGTCGCCGGTCACGGTCTGCAACAGAACGCTCTCTGGCAGGCGCATGCCTTTTTCGGCGATGAACTTGTTGGTCGGCGAGATCTTGCCCCGGGTGATGCCGGTCAAGTCGCCGATCATGCATTCGACTTCTGTGATCTTGTGGTCTTTCAACCAATCGGTGAGCTGGTCGAGGTTGTTACTCATAAATGCCTCTGGGCTGAGTCTCCTGACTGATGTCAGGCAATGTTTGACGCACGGGGCGTCGCGTTAAAGGGCCTTGCTTGCGCGCAGTGCCGGCTTACGCCCGGCACCGCGCATAGACAATGAAGGAGGAGCTTACCTGCCCTTTACGCTGGCGTTGCATTTCCTGTGCACATCCCGGGCGTGCAGAATCACGGGCACGGCGACGGACGCGGTGCAGGCCGGGAGCGGGAAAGAGATCTATATTGAAAGGAGAACCGCTAAAGAGGATGCCCTCGCACACGTCCAGAATATCGGACGCTGCCGCTCGATCTGCCATGGACAGGGAGATCGCTGGCACGTTGCAGGCCTTGCTGGCCGCGCTGCGGACGGACGTGTCGCCACTGATGTGATAAGCATGCAGACCGGACTGCAAAGAGCAGTCGGTGACGCCGATTAACGGCAGGCGAGACATGAAGCACCCCGGTATTATTGCTGTTATGGGTTTGATCCGAGCTTAGCCTTGTTCATTTTTTTACACAACACCCCCGTAAAAAATACAACACGGCCTGCTCAAGCCTGCGGGTGGCGCGTCCTTCACGGATAAAAAAATGCCCCAAAGTGCCCCATAAATGCCCTCGTGGCGCTTTTTCAGGGCAGAAAAGGCCTCGCTTGACTTCGGCAGGCCGTTCGGGTTGACTGAAACCAGAAAAGATCAATGATTGATATTTTTAACAACAAAGGTGTTGCATCATGTCGGTACCCCCGCGTGCCGTTCAGCTTAACGAAGCGAACGCGTTCCTTAAGGAACATCCTGAGGTTCTGTACGTTGACCTTCTGATTGCGGATATGAATGGTGTGGTGCGCGGCAAGCGCATCGAACGCACCAGCCTCCACAAGGTTTACGAGAAAGGCATCAACCTGCCGGCCTCTCTATTTGCTCTGGATATCAATGGTTCGACGGTGGAAAGCACCGGCTTGGGCCTGGACATCGGCGACGCCGACCGTATCTGCTATCCAATCCCCGATACCCTGTGCAACGAGCCATGGCAGAAGCGCCCGACCGCGCAACTGTTGATGACCATGCACGAACTCGAAGGTGACCCTTTCTTCGCCGACCCGCGCGAAGTGCTCCGTCAAGTTGTTGCAAAGTTTGACGAGCTCGGCCTGACCATCTGCGCCGCATTCGAACTCGAGTTCTATCTGATCGACCAGGAAAACGTGAACGGCCGCCCTCAGCCGCCACGCTCGCCGATCTCCGGCAAACGCCCGCATTCGACCCAGGTTTACTTGATCGACGACCTCGACGAATACGTCGACTGCCTCCAGGACATTCTGGAAGGCGCGAAAGAGCAAGGCATCCCGGCCGACGCCATCGTCAAGGAAAGTGCCCCGGCGCAGTTCGAAGTGAACCTGCACCACGTCGCCGACCCGATCAAGGCGTGCGACTACGCAGTCCTGCTCAAGCGTCTGATCAAGAACATCGCCTACGACCATGAAATGGACACCACTTTCATGGCCAAGCCGTACCCGGGCCAGGCAGGCAACGGTCTGCACGTCCACATTTCGGTTCTCGACAAAGAAGGCAAAAACATTTTTGCCAGCGAGGATCCCGAGCAGAACGCCGCGCTGCGTCACGCGATCGGCGGTGTGCTCGAGACCCTGCCCGCGCAGATGGCTTTCCTCTGCCCGAACGTCAACTCCTACCGTCGTTTCGGCGCACAGTTCTATGTGCCGAACTCGCCGAGCTGGGGCCTGGACAACCGCACCGTGGCCCTGCGCGTACCGACCGGCTCCGCCGACGCGGTCCGTCTGGAACACCGTGTTGCCGGCGCCGACGCCAACCCGTACCTGCTGATGGCTTCGGTGCTGGCGGGCGTGCACCACGGTCTGACCAACAAGATCGAGCCACCGGCTCCGACCGAAGGCAACAGCTACGAGCAGAACGAGCAGAGCCTGCCGAACAACTTGCGCGATGCCCTGCGCGAGCTGGACGACAGCGAGGTGATGGCCAAGTACATCGATCCGAAATACATCGATATCTTCGTCGCCTGTAAAGAGAGCGAGCTGGAGGAGTTCGAACACTCCATCTCCGACCTCGAGTACAACTGGTACCTGCACACCGTTTAAGCGGACTGCAGCAAAGGAAAACGCCGTTGGCTTCTCAGCCCGCGGCGTTTTTTTATTGGCCTCTGTGGCAGAGATTCAAGCTCTGCGTACAATGCCCGCTGCCCCGCAGGAGACTTTCATGACGCGTCCCGCCCCCGTCCGCAAACCCCGTGCCCGCAGTCAGGCGCGGATCGATTCGATACTCGACGCCGCGCGTACGCTGCTGGCCGCCGAGGGCGTGGCGAGCCTGTCGATCTACAGCGTGGCCGAGCGCGCGCAGATTCCGCCCTCCTCGGTCTACCACTTCTTTGCCAGTGTCCCGGCACTGCTCGAAGCGCTGACGGCCGATGTACACGCGGCGTTCCGCGCCTGCCTGCAAGCGCCGATCGATCACGATGCCCTGCGCGACTGGCGCGACCTGTCGCGGCTGGTCGAAGAGCGAATGCTGGAGATCTACGGCGAGGATGCCGCCGCCCGCCAACTGATCCTCGCGCAGCACGGCCTCACCGAAGTCACCCAGGCCGACCGTCAGCACGACCTCGAACTCGGCGACCTGATGCACAAGCTGTTCGATCATCACTTCGAGCTGCCGCGACTGCCGGATGACGTGGATGTGTTCGCGCTGGCCATGGAACTGGGCGACCGCGTCTACGCCCGCTCGGTGCAGCAGCACGGGCAGATCACCCCGCGCATGGCCGAGGAAGGCATGCGGGTGTTCGATGCCTATATCGGGCTGTATCTGCCGCCGTACCTGCCCAAGCGCAACCTCTGACGCAACCCTTGCGACAGGCACAAAAAACCCCGAAGGGCTCACACCCTTCGGGGTTGTTTTTGTCCCACGCCCTTACAACTTGGCGATGGACACCTCGGTGGATTTCACGAAGGCGATCACTTCGCTGCCGACCTCCAGTTCCAGCTCCTTGACCGAACGGGTGGTGATCACCGACGTGACGATGCCGGAAGCGGTCTGCACGTCGATTTCCGACAGCACGTCGCCGAGAACGATCTCCTTGATCGCGCCTTTGAACTGGTTGCGTACGTTGATGGCTTTGATAGTCATGGCATTGATTCCTGTCGTTTGCTTGAGTTATTGAGCCCAACGCAGTTGCGTAGGCAAGGGTGAAACGGGTTCCGGCGCCGGCGGCTCGCCGGGCAGGGACAACACACGGTTGAGCACTTCGGTTTCCAGCGCGGCCAGGCGATGGGAGCCGCGGACCCGAGGGCGCGGCAGCTCCACTGGCAGGTCGAGGCCGACTTCGCCGTCCTCGATCAGAATCACCCGGTCGGCAATCGCCACGGCTTCGCTGACATCGTGGGTCACCAGCAACACGGTGAAACCATGCTGTTGCCAGAGACGTTCGATCAGTTGCTGCATCTCGATCCGGGTCAGCGCATCCAGCGCGCCCAGCGGCTCGTCGAGCAGCAACAGACGCGGTTGATGAATCAGCGCCCGGGCCAGCGCCACGCGCTGCTTCTGCCCACCGGACAATGCCGCCGGCCATTCGTTGGCGCGATCAGCGAGGCCGACTGCATCCAGCGCCTGCAAGGCTTGCGGGCGCCAGTTACCTTTGAGGCCGAGACCGACGTTGTCGATGATCTTTTTCCACGGCAGCAGTCGCGCTTCCTGGAACATCAATCGGGTGTCATCCCGCGCATCGCTGAGCGGTGCAGCACCGGCCAGCAGATCGCCGCCGGTGGGTTGATCGAGGCCGGCGAGCAAGCGCAGCAACGTGCTTTTGCCGCATCCGCTGCGTCCGACCACGGCGACAAACTGCCCCGCCGGAATGTGCAGATCGATACCGCGCAGCACTTGCCGCGAGCCGAAGGTCTTTTGCAGGTTGCGCACCGCCAGCGGAATCCCGCGCAGCAGGCGTGGAGGTTGTTGAGCGGTCATGCCGCACCTCCTTTCGCCACTTGATAGGCCGGATGCCAGCGCAGCCACACACGTTCAAGGCCACGGGCCGCGAGGTCGGCCAGCTTGCCGAGTACCGCGTACAGCAGAATCGCCAGCACCACCACGTCGGTCTGCAAGAACTCGCGGGCATTCATCGCCAGATAACCAATGCCGGAGCTGGCAGAGATGGTCTCCGCTACGATCAGCGTCAACCACATGAAACCCAGGGCAAAACGCACGCCGACCAGAATCGAAGGCAGCGCGCCCGGCAGAATCACCTGCCAGAACAGGCTGAAACCGGACAGGCCATAACTGCGGGCCATTTCCACCAACGCCGGGTCGACGTTGCGGATGCCGTGATAGGTGTTGAGGTAGATCGGGAACAACGTGCCCAGTGCCACCAGGAAAATCTTCGCCGACTCATCGATGCCGAACCACAGGATCACCAGCGGAATCAGCGCCAGGTGCGGCACGTTGCGGATCATCTGCACCGAGCTGTCGAGGAGACGCTCGCCCCACTTCGACAGGCCGGTGATGAAGCCCAGCACCAGACCGATGCTGCCACCGATGGTGAAGCCCAGCGCGGCGCGCCAGCCGCTGATCGCCAGGTGCGTCCAGATTTCACCGCTGCGCACCAGGCTCACACCAGCTTCGATCACCGCCACCGGCGCCGGCAGAATCCGCGTCGACAGCCAACCGGCCGACACCGACAACTGCCATACCGCCAGCAACAAAACCGGCAACGCCCAGGGCGCGAGGCTGTGGATAAATTTCTTCATGGCGGCGCCTCAGCTCTGGGACGCGGCTTTGGGAAGAATGTCGTTGGCCACCATCTCGCCGAACGGGCTGACGTAACCGGCGCTTTTCGGCAACTCCGGGCGCTCGACGTCGAGGTGCGGGAACAGCAGCTCGGCCACCCGATACGATTCTTCGAGGTGTGGATAACCGGAGAAGATGAAAGTGTCGATGCCCAGGTCCGCGTATTCCTTCACCCGTGCAGCAACGGTCGGGCCGTCGCCGACCAGCGCGGTACCGGCACCGCCGCGCACCAGACCGACGCCGGCCCACAGGTTCGGGCTGACTTCGAGGTTGTCGCGACTGCCACCGTGCAGCGCGGCCATGCGTTGCTGGCCGACCGAGTCGAAGCGCGCCAGCGAAGCCTGGGCACGTTTGATGGTGTCGTCGTCCAGATGCGAGATCAGGCGATCCGCCGCTTGCCAGGCTTCGGCGTTGGTTTCCCGCACGATCACATGCAGACGAATGCCGAAGCGCACGGTGCGGCCGAGCTTGGCGGCCTTGGCGCGCACCTGTTCGATCTTCTCGGCAACGGCTGCGGGCGGTTCGCCCCAGGTCAGAACCATTTCCACTTGTTCGGCGGCCAGATCCTGCGCCGCTTCCGACGAACCACCAAAGTACAGCGGCGGACGCGGCTGCTGGATCGGCGGATAGAGCAATTTGGCGCCCTTCACGCTGATGTGCTCGCCGTCGTAATCCACGGTTTCGCCTTCCAGCACGCGGCGCCAGATCCGGGTGAATTCCACCGAGGCCTGATAGCGCGCTTCGTGATCGAGGAACAGACCGTCGCCGGCCAACTCTTCCGGATCGCCACCGGTCACCAGGTTGAACAGCGCACGGCCACCGGACAGACGATCCAGCGTCGCCGCCTGACGCGCCGCCACCGTCGGGGAAATGATCCCGGGGCGCAGGGCGACCAGAAACTTCAGACGCTGGGTCACCGGGATCAGCGATGCCGCCACCAGCCACGAGTCCTCGCAGGAACGGCCGGTGGGAATCAGCACGCCGCCAAAACCCAGTCGATCCGCCGCTTGCGCGACCTGTTGCAGATAGCCGTGGTCGACGGCGCGGGCGCCTTCGGCGGTGCCAAGGTAATGGCCGTCGCCGTGGGTAGGCAGGAACCAGAAGATGTTGAGGCTCATGGAGTGGTCTCCTTGGGGATTCGAATTACTGGGCTTGGGTGACCGAGCTTTGGGCCACAGCGGCCGGTGGGGTCCAGATCACGTCCTTGATGCTCAACGGCTTGGGAATCAGCTTGAGCTGGTAGAAGGTGTCGGCGATTTTCTGTTGTGCGGCGACCACTTCCGGGGTCAGGAACAGCGCGCCGTAACCCTGGCGTTTCACCGAGGTCAGGGTGATGTCTGCCGGCAGACCGAGCAGCGGCGACACCTGTTGGGTCACGTCTTGCGGGTTGGCCTTGGACCACTCGCCGACGGCGCGCACCTCTTCCACGAGGGTCTTGATCACCTCGGGATTTTTCTGTGCGTAGGGTTTGGTCGCCAGGTAGAACTGGTGGTTGTCGACGATGCCTTTGCCGTCACGCAGGGTGTGCGCTTGCAGCTGTTTCTCGGCGGCCGCCTGGTACGGGTCCCAGATGACCCAGGCGTCGACGCTGCCACGTTCGAACGCGGCGCGGGCATCGGCCGGCGGCAGGAATACGGTTTGAATGTCGGTGTACTTGAGGCCGGCGTCTTCCAGTGCACGCACCAGCAGGTAGTGGACGTTGGAGCCTTTGTTCAGGGCGACTTTCTTGCCCTTGAGATCTGCCACCGATTTGATCGGCGAATCTTTCGGCACGAGGATCGCTTCGCTGTTCGGCGCTGGTGGCTCGTAGGCCACGTAGAGCAGATCGGCACCGGCCGCCTGGGCGAAGACCGGCGGAGTTTCGCCGGTGACGCCAAAGTCGATCGAGCCGACGTTCAGGCCTTCCAGCAGTTGCGGACCGCCGGGGAATTCAGTCCATTGCACGTCGACGCCTTGGGCGGCGAGGCGTTTTTCCAGAGTGCCCTTGGCTTTGAGCAGCACCAAGGTGCCGTACTTCTGATAACCGATCCGCAGGGTTTCGGCTTGAGCTTGAGTGATGGCGCCGAAGGACACAGCCGCAGCAAACAGAGCGACCAGACCACGACGCAAAAATACAGTGCGCATAGCGCTCTCCTTTTTGCTGTTGGGTTTTGGCTGCACCTGCTTGGCCGATGGCGGCTGAGTAAGGTGAGTACTTCAAATGCGGGTGAAGCTTCAAATGCTCCAGCGAGCACTCAACAAACGTTCGTTCAACAACCCCGGCTCCAGCGGCTTGGGCCGGCGGGCCATGGCGCTGACAAACTGGTCCAGCGCTTCATGCAACCGCTGCTCCAGAGCCGGCGCCAACTGCGCCTGGGCACTGCCTTCGCCGTAGGCGATCTGGCTGTCCTCGGCAAAAATCCCTTGCAACATTTCCTGGGCCTTCAACGCCGACAGCACAGGCTTGAGGGCGTAATCGACCACCAGCATGTGGGCGATGCTGCCGCCGGTAGCCATCGGCAGAACAATCTTGTGGTTCAGCGCACGCTCGGGCAGCAGATCCAGCACGGTCTTCAGGGCACCCGAGAACGATGCCTTGTACACCGGCGTTGCGATCAGCAGGCCATCGGCGTTCTCAATCTGTTGCAGCAGGTCGAGCACCTTCGGGCTGTCGAAGCGGGCGTGGAGCAGGTCTTCGGCCGGGAAGTCCCGCACCTGATAACTCACCACTTCCACCCCTTGCTGCTGTAGCCAGCGTTGCGAGCGCTCCAGCAACACCCCGGAGCGGGAACGTTGACTGGGACTGCCACCGAGTGAGACGACCAGCATTCAGACGATTCCTTGCGCGTTACAGGCGATTCGCGGGTTGCGATCTCGCTTCGATGTCAGTGACCTTACCAGCTGATTCATATATCCATAAATCATATTTATTCATTTGGTTATTCTTTATTGAGATATACATTTCACTTTCCTGCGGGCAAAAAAACAGGCCGTGAAAACGGCCTGAAACCCTGCATCGTGGTTTTTGCTGATCGCCCCCACGCAGACGGTTCGACGCCTCGACATGGGAACGATCCGGGGTAGGTTACTTGTTCGGCTGCGGGGTCAGGCGCAGGTACGGTTTCACCGCGCGGTAGCCCTTCGGAAAGCGTTGCTTGATTTCGTCTTCGTCCTTGAGCGACGGCACGATCACCACTTCTTCACCGTCCTGCCAGTTGGCCGGGGTGGCCACCTTGTAGTTGTCGGTGAGTTGCAGCGAATCGATCACCCGCAGGATCTCGTGGAAGTTGCGCCCTGTGCTCGCCGGGTAGGTGATGGTCAGGCGGATCTTCTTGTTCGGATCAATCACGAACAGCGAACGCACGGTCAGGGTGTCGTTGGCGTTCGGGTGGATCAGATCGTACAGATCGGACACCTTGCGATCGGCATCGGCCAGGATCGGGAAGTTAACGATGGTGTTCTGGGTTTCGTTGATGTCCTCGATCCACTTGTGGTGCGAGTCCACCGGGTCGACCGACAGTGCGATGGCCTTTACGCCGCGCTGGGTGAATTGATCCTTGAGCTTGGCGGTGAAGCCCAGCTCGGTGGTGCAGACCGGGGTGAAGTCCGCCGGGTGGGAAAACAGCACGCCCCAGCTATCGCCCAGCCATTCGTGGAAACGAATCTTGCCGGCGCTGGAATCCTGTTCGAAATCGGGGGCGATATCGCCAAGTCTGAGGCTCATGGTGCGGCTCCTGATGAGTGGTTGGAGACCTCAACTGTAGCTCGTGATTCGCCATCGTGAAAAAGAATAAATAAAGAGATATTTATATCTTTATTGAATATTAAACATCTGTTCACTGGACGCCCCGCAGCATCGCGACGAACATCGCCCTCAAGGTTCGAGAAGGCCTTGAGTTGCTGTAAAGAGGGGAACATCGGGAAAGGCTTACGGGGGTGAGCCGGACCCGAAACGCAAAAGCCCCGTCCGGCGCGATGCCGGACGGGGCTTTTTTTACGGCGGTTACTTGAACGCGCTATTACAGCAGCGGGATCGAGTAGCTGACGATCAGGCGGTTTTCGTCCTGCGAACGGGTGTTCGGCAGGTCGGTGCGCCATACAGCGTTTTTCCACATGAAGCCGACGTTTTTCAGCGGGCCTTCCGGTACAACGTAACCGATGGTCAGGTCGCGTTCCCACTCGGTGCGGTCGCCACTCGGGGTGTCGATGTTGTCGCCACGCAGGTAAACAACGCCAGCGGTCAGGCCAGGTACGCCCACTTTGGCGAAGTCATACGAGTAGCGACCCTGCCAGGTACGTTCGCCGGCACGGCCGAACTTCTGGATCTGCATGTCGGTGATGGTGTAGTTGGACGAGCCGTCACCCTGGTTCAGCCAAGGGAAGTCGCTGTCGCCGTTGCTCACCTGATAGCCACCACCGAAGGTGTGACCGGCAACGGAGTACAGGAACAGGCCGCTGTACAGGTTGTTGTCCACTTTACCTTTGGTGACGTTGCCGCCGTAGTAGCCAGTGGTGAAGTAGTTGCTGTCGTGACCGTTTGCACCATCGTCACGGCTGTTGAAGTAACGGAAGTCCGACTTCAATACGCCCGGGCCGATTGCCCAGTTGTGGACCAGACCCAGGAAGTGCTGCTTGTAGAAGTCTTCCAGGTTGCCGTAGTAGTACTGGGCAGTCAGATCTTTGGTGAGCTTGTAGTCGCCACCGGCGTAGATGAACTTGTTGCTGTCGCGGCCTGCAGCGGTACGGCCGTTGGCGCCGGAGATCGACAGTTGCTCGTTGTTGCTCGAGTTACGACCTTTCACAGCTTCGATCTGGCCACCGACCAGAGTCAGGTCCTTGATGTCGCTGGAAGTGATCTGGCCGCCCTGCCAGGTTTGCGGCAGCAGACGACCGTCGTTGGTCACGATCACTGGCAGTTTTGGCTGCAGGGTGCCCAGTTTCAGCTCGGTCTGAGAGATCTTGGCTTTGGCAGTCAGGCCCAGGCTGGAGAAGTTATCAACGGCTTCGCCATTGTGCTCGCTCGGGAACACGGTGCCGCCGTAGGAACCAGCGTTAGTGCGGGTCGCCGCTGTAGCGCCGTTAGTGCCGCCGCCCGAATCCAGACGCACGCCCAGCAGGCCGATGGCGTCGATACCGAAGCCGACGGTGCCTTGGGTGTAGCCGGAGGTGAAACGCAGATCGAAGCCTTGGCCCCACTCTTCGTTCTTGTTGGCGCCAGCGCCATCGCGGTTGTCGGTGTTGATGTAGAAGTTACGCAACCCCAGGGTGGCCTTGCTGTCTTCGATGAAACCGGCGGCGCCTGCCTGCTGCGCCAAAACCCCTACGGCCACGGCCAGGGCCAAGGTGGACTTGTTCATGTTTCGCTCCTCTCGTTTCTAATTCTTGTGTTCCTGGTCCGGGGTCTGATGCCCCTGGATCCTAAGATGCGCGATTAGCGCCAGACCGTGACTGACAAGTCAATCGTAACCTTGTGTGTCTACGACCAAGGTCTAATCGCAGTTATTTGGTCCCTGCAGGGTAAAGACTTCCTGATAAAGCCAAAAAGAATTATTTGATTCTTTTTAATTCATTAAAGGCATATGGCCTGATGATGGCCATCCTAGCCGGGATACAGCGTATCGGCGACTAAGCTCATTCCTAAATGGTATTTGTTGACCTTTTTTTAGATCGATTAGCTTTGGCGCATCCCCAAATCGTCAAACCCTATCGAAAAGGCGACGCCATGATGGCCAAACGCGCACTATCTAGTCAATTTGTTACAGTTTGTGTGTCGGCGCTGATTTCTTTTTCAGCCCATGCCGCCAACCTCACCGTGGGCTACCAGACCGGTATCGACCCGAGCAAAGTCCCCCAGGCCGACGGCGTCTACGAGAAGACCATTGGCGAGAAAATCGACTGGCGTCGTTTCAACAGTGGCCCGGAAGTTGTGACAGCCATTGCCTCCGGCGACGTGCAGATTGGCAACCTTGGCTCCAGCCCATTGGCAGCCGCCGCCTCGCGCAATCTGCCGATCGTTGCCTTCATCGTCTCGGCGCAGATCAATGCCGCCGAAGCGCTGGTGGTGCGTAACGGCAGCGGTATCAACAAGCCTGAAGATCTGATCGGCAAGACCATCGCCACCCCGTTCGTCTCCACCTCCCACTACAGCCTTCTCGGCGCACTCAAGCACTGGGGCCTGGACACTTCGAAAGTCAAAGTGGTGAACCTGCAACCTGCAGAAATCGCAGCCGCCTGGAAGCGTGGCGACATCGACGGCGCCTTTGTCTGGTCGCCGGCGCTCGGTGAAATCCGCAAGACCGGCAAGACCCTGACCGATGCCGCGCAGGTCGGCCAGTGGGGCGCGCCGACCTTCGAAGTCTGGGTAGCGCGCAAGGACTTTGCCGAGAAGCATCCTGAAGTCGTGGCCAAGTTCGCCAAGGTGACCCTGGACTCGTTCGCTGATTACGCCGCCCATAAAGACAGCTGGACGGCCGATTCCGTACCTGTACAGAAAATCGCCAAACTGACCGGTGCCAACGCCGCCGACGTACCGGAATTGCTCGCCGGTTCGGCATTCCCCGACGCCAAGGCGCAACAGACCACGGAGCTGCTGGACGGCGGCACGGCAAAGGCGATTGGTGAGACGGCGAAGTTTTTGAAGGAACAGGGCAAGGTCGAAAGTGTTCTGCCTGACTACTCGCCGTATGTCAGTGCGAAGTTTGTAGCGGAGTAAAACAATTGCCCCCACGCATCGCGTGGGGGCAATCGCATCTCACAGAGACTTTTCGAAGATCTTCGAATTGCGCTGATAGTTATAGAGGGAAGCCCGCGCCGCCGGCAGACGTTCGACGCTGCTTGGTTCGAAACCGCGCTCGCGGAACCAGTGGGCGGTGCGGGTTGTGAGGACGAACAGGGTTTTCAGGCCCTGTGCCCGGGCACGGGTCTCGATGCGCTCGAGCAGTTCGTCGCCGCGACCGCCATGGCGATACTCGGGGTTCACCGCCAGGCACGCCAGCTCGCCGGCATCCGAATCGGCAATCTGATACAGCGCCGCACAGGCGATGATCATCCCTTCACGCTCGACCACGCTGAACTGCTCGATCTCGCGCTCCAGCACTTCGCGCGAGCGACGCACCAGAATCCCCTGCTCTTCCAGCGGGCTGATCAAATCGAGCAAGCCGCCGACGTCTTCAATCGCCGCCTCGCGCACCAGTTCGAATTGCTCCTGGGCCACCAGCGTACCGCCACCGTCACGGGTGAACAGTTCGGTCAGCAGCGCGCCGTCCTCGGCATAACTGACGATATGGCTGCGCGCCACCCCGCCACGACAGGCTTCGGCGGCGGCATCGAGCAATTCCGCCTGATAGTTGCTGCCCAGACGCTGCAAATGCGCCGGCACCTGTTGCGGACGCAGTTCGCGCACCAGTTTGCCGTTTTCGTCGATCAGACCGAGGTCGGCACCGAACAGCAGCAGCTTGTCTGCGCCCAGATCGATGGCGGCGCGGGTCGCCACGTCTTCGCAGGCCAGATTGAAGATTTCACCAGTCGGCGAGTAACCCAGCGGCGACAGCAATACGATGGAGCGCTCGTCAAGGAGGCGGTTGATGCCCTTGCGGTCGACCCGGCGCACTTCGCCGGTGTGGTGATAGTCGACACCTTCCAGCACACCGATCGGCCGCGCCGTCACGAGGTTGCCGCTGGCCACCCGCAGGCGCGAGCCTTGCATCGGCGACGAAGCCATGTCCATCGACAGCCGCGCTTCGATGGCGATGCGCAACTGGCCGACCGCATCGATCACGCACTCCAGCGTCGCGGCATCGGTGATGCGCATGCCGTGGTGGTAATGCGGGGTCAGGCCACGGGCGGCGAGGCGGGTTTCGATCTGCGGACGGGAGCCATGAACCAGCACCAGCCGCACGCCGAGGCTGTGCAGCAACACGATGTCATGGACGATGTTGCCGAAATTCGGATGCTCCACGCCGTCGCCCGGAAGCATGACGACGAAGGTGCAATCGCGGTGAGCATTGATATAGGGAGACGCGTGGCGAAGCCAATTGACGTATTCGGGCATGAACCTGGGCCTGTAATAAATAGCAGCCGGAAAAGGGGCGAAACGGAAAACGCACAGCGGGCTGATGGTTATCGTCGGAACAGGCTTGGCGACACGCGCGCTCTCCTCATGAATACGGGTGGGTGTTTGGGCAATTTATACAGCTTTGAGACAGTAATGTTCGATCAACTGCCGCAATAGATGCACGGTAGGCTGCAAACGTGACATTTCGAGGTACTCGTCCGGCTGGTGCGCACAGGCGATGTCGCCGGGGCCGAGCACGATGGTTTCGCAGCCAAGGCGCTGAAGATAAGGCGCTTCGGTGCCGAACGCTACCGCTTCGGCCGTGTGGCCGGTGAGTTTTTCGGCAATTCGCACCAGCTCGGCGTCTTCGGCCTGCTCGAACGGCGGCACTTCGGGAAACAGCGGTGCGTAATCGATCTTCACCTGATGGCGATCGGCAACCGGGTTGAGCCTGCGCAGAATCTCGCTGCGCAGGACCTTGGGGTCCATTCCCGGCAGCGGCCGCAGGTCGAATTCCAGCGAACACTGGCCGCAGATGCGGTTGGGGTTGTCGCCACCGTGGATGCAGCCGAAGTTCATGGTCGGCTGCGGCACACTGAACTGCGGGTTGTTGAATTCGCGCTGCCACAACAGACGCAGGCCGCGCAGTTCGCCGATGGCATCGTGCATCGCTTCGAGGGCGCTGTGCCCCAGGCGCGGATCCGACGAATGGCCGCTCTGCCCGAGGATATCGATGCGCTCCATCATGATGCCCTTGTGCATGCGGATCGGCTTGAGCCCGGTCGGCTCGCCGATCACCGCCGCCCGGCCCAGCGGCCTTCCCGCTTCGGCCAGCGCCCGGGCACCGGACATCGAGCTTTCTTCATCGCAGGTGGCGAGGATCAGCAGCGGTTGCTTGAACGGCTGGTCGAGCAGCGGTCGCACGGCTTCGATGATCAGGGCGAAAAAGCCCTTCATGTCGCAACTGCCGAGGCCGACCCAGCGGCCATCGACTTCGGTGAGTTTCAGCGGATCGGTTTTCCACAATGCATCGTCGTACGGCACCGTGTCGCTGTGCCCGGCCAGCACCAGCCCGCCGGGGCCGCTGCCGAAACTGGCGAGCAGATTGAATTTACCGGGGCTGACCTGCTGGATATCGCAACTGAATCCCAGATCGCCAAGCCAGCCCGCGAGCAGATCGATCACCGCCCGGTTGGACTGGTCGAGGCCCGGCTGGGTGCAGCTGACCGACGGCGCGGCGATCAGTGCAGCGAACTGGTCTTGCATGGACGGCAAAGGCATCGCTGACTCCAACTCCCGGATTGAGGTTCATCATAGAACCATCCGGCGCCGAGAATAAACCGCCGCAAAGCGTAGGAAGGTTCAGTCCTGTACACTGCACGGCCTTGGCAGCCACACATTCCCCCGGCTGCGCTCCCGATCCTGGATTTTCCGGCCATGCAGAAAGAAACCGAAATCAAACTCCGCGTCAGCCGCGAAACCCTCGCCGCCCTGCGCGAGCACCCTCTCCTGAAAAAACGCAACAAAAGTGGCTGGGAACGCCGTGAGTTGATGAATCAGTACTTCGACACGCCTGAGCGTGACCTGGCCCGGGCCAAGGTTGCCCTGCGCCTGCGCAAGGACGGCGAAGACGTGATTCAGACCCTCAAGACCCGTGGCCAGAGCGTTGCCGGTCTGTCCGAGCGTAACGAATACGATTGGAACCTGCCCAAAGCCAAGCTCGACGTGAAGAAACTCGACGGCGAATGCTGGCCCGAGTCCCTCGCCGAGCTGGACAAGAAAACCCTGAAGCCGATCTTCACCACCGATTTCGTCCGCGAGCGCGCCGAAATCGCCTGGGGCCGTGGCAAGACCAAAGTGGTCATCGAAGCCGCGCTGGACCTGGGCCACGTGGTAGTCGGCAAGCAGAAAGAAGAAATCTGCGAGCTGGAACTGGAACTGCGCGAAGGCGAGCCTGCCGCGCTGCTGGAACTGGCTGCCGAACTGGCCGAAACCCTGGCCCTGATGCCGTGCGACATCAGCAAGGCCGAGCGCGGCTATCGTCTATACGACGCCAACAGCTACTCGCTGAGCCTGCCGGCGCCGGCCATTACCGCTGAAACCCCGCTGGACGACGCCTTCGCCGCCCTGGCCTGGCACTTGCTCGGCAGCAGCCAGCGTCTGGCCGAACAGTATCGTTTCAACGGCCACTGGCGCCTGCTGCAGGACTGGGTCGAGAACCTCGCGGAAATGCGCGCCCTGCTGAGCAGCCTCGGTCAGGCCGCACCGCGCCAGTCGACTCACGACTTGCGTGTTGCCCTCGATGCGCTGCTGGAAGACTGGCGTCCGCTGGTACAGGTTGGCATCGAAGACGAAGACGTTCGCAAGGCCGCGCCGGAGCAGTTCCTCGAAGAACTGGAAGATCCGCGCTGGGGCCTGTTCTCGCTGAACGCTTCGCGCTGGTTGCTGGCCCGCACCTGGACGGCTGACCGTAACACCCGTGGCAACCGCCAGGGTGCCGCGCAGTTGCAAAGCTGGCTGCCGCGCCTGCTGGGCGAAGAAGCCACTTCGCTGCAACTGCAGCGTTATCAGCAGCAGCCGGAAGATCTGGCCGAGCAACTGCCGCGCATCGAACGCATCCAGGTCTGGCTGCACCACGCGCGCAACGTGCTGGAAATCCCGGAAATGGATCGCCTGTACGGCGAGCTGAACAAACTGGCGCAACTGGCCAACGAGCCGACCATCACCGACGAACTGCTCGATGCACGCAAGCATCAGGCGATTGCGGTGTACCAGAACCGCGCCTGGAAAATGCTGCTGCGCATGTAACACCGCCATCGCTGGCAAGCCAGCTGTGATCGTTCCCACGCTCTGCGTGGGAACGATCATCAACGCAATACCGGCAAACTGGTCGTGGATTTGATCTCCGACAGCGCCACAATCGAGTTCACTTCCTGAATCCCCGGCACCAGCGACAGCTTCTCGAAGAAGAACCGCTCATACGCCTCGATGTCCGCCGCGACGATCCGCAGCAGAAAATCCACCGCCCCCATCAGCACGTAACACTCCAGCACTTCGGGAAAGCCGCGAATTGCCTCGGTGAACTCAGTGAAGTTCGAACGGCCATGGGCGTTGAGTTTGATCTCGGCGAAGATCTGCGTGTTCAGGCCGATCTTCTTGCGATCAAGCAAGGTCACCTGACCACGAATGATCCCCTCCTCCTTCATCCGCTGAATCCGCCGCCAGCACGGCGATTGCGACAGCCCCACCTGCTCGGCGATCTGTGCGCTGGACAAGGAAGCGTCCTCTTGCAGCAGGGCGAGAATGCGCCGGTCGTAGCTGTCCAGCTCGCTGTGCATAAATAATCCTCAAGATCAGCTAATGGCGAATTGATCCACTTTATCAATCGCATCTTCAGCTCATCTTAGACAAGAAATGCCCGGCATCGGATGTAAAAATTCCTCCACTGATTCCGGAGACCAGACATGCCACACCTCGATGCCGTCAACTCCCCCGCGCCCCGTGCCGATGTGTGGAACGCCAGCAACGCCCATTGCCTTGCGCAATACCAGATCCTGGCCGAGGCCGAGCCGGATTTGCTGGTGCGGGTGCTGAACCTGTTCGCCTTGCAGTTCCTCACCCCGGAACAGGTCAATGTCCAGCGGCTGGACGATCTGCTGTCGATCGACATCGTCATGAGCGGCCTGAGCTGGCACCGCGCCCAGGTCATCGCGGAAAAACTTCGTAACCTGATCAGCGTCTGCTCGGTAAACCTGCAAAACCCCGAGGCGGCGTGGGATGCGCCAGCACAGGCGGCCGGCTGACAAGAACCGAAACGTCTTCGTCGGGTAGTGGCCCAACGGTCGGCGGGGCCACGACTATCCTTTGCGCACTGTCGTTCAAAAGGAGCCCGCATGTCCGTTCAACTCGCCACTCAGGACCGCTGGCTGGATCTCAATGAGGTACTGCGTGAGCTGGTCGCCCAGGGTTTCATCTGCCAGGACTCGGCCGAGCAGGCGCTGAATGCCCGGCGCAGGCATGCCGCCCACGGCCAGAAGCACCCGCTGGAATTTATCGCCAGCCAGCAACTGGACGACCTCAGCCGTCCGGGCAAACACCTCGACCTGGAAAGCCTGACCCTGTGGCTGGCGCAGCAGGCCGGCCAGCCGTACCTGCGGATCGATCCGCTGAAGATCAACGTTGCCGCCATCACGCCGCTGATGTCCTATGCCTTTGCCCAGCGCCACAAGATCCTCGCGGTGTCGGTTGATCGCGATGCGGTGACCGTGGCCAGCGCTCAGCCCTACGTCAGCGGCTGGGAGGCGGATCTGACTCACGTCCTCAAATTGCCGATCAAACGGGTGGTGGCCAACCCGGCGGACATCCAGCGTTTCAGCGTCGAATTCTTCCGTCTCGCCAAATCGGTCAGCGGCGCCAGCAATGCCGATGCGCAGAGCGGCAACCTCGGCAACTTCGAACAACTGCTCAACCTCGGCGCCAGCGATCAGGAGCCCGACGCCAACGATGCGCACATCGTCAACATCGTCGACTGGCTGTTCCAGTACGCCTTCCAGCAGCGGGCCAGCGATATCCACATCGAACCCCGGCGCGAGCAAGGCACGGTGCGCTTTCGCATCGACGGCGTGCTGCACAACGTCTATCAGTTCCCGCCGCAGGTGACGATGGCCATCGTCAGCCGCCTGAAAAGCCTTGGCCGGATGAACGTCGCCGAGAAGCGCAAGCCCCAGGACGGCCGGGTCAAGACCAAGACCCCGGACGGCGGCGAGGTCGAGCTGCGGTTGTCGACCCTGCCCACCGCGTTCGGCGAAAAAATGGTGATGCGGATCTTCGACCCGGAAGTGCTGCTCAAGGATTTCGATCAGCTTGGCTTTTCCGCCGACGACCTGCGGCGCTGGCAGGACATGACCCGCCAGCCCAACGGCATCATCCTGGTCACTGGCCCGACCGGCTCCGGCAAGACCACGACGCTGTACACCACGCTGAAAAAGCTGGCGACTCCGGAGGTCAACCTCTGCACCATCGAGGACCCGATCGAGATGGTCGAACCGGCCTTCAACCAGATGCAGGTCCAGCACAACATCGACCTGACCTTCGCCGCCGGCGTGCGCGCGCTGATGCGGCAAGACCCGGACATCATCATGATCGGCGAGATCCGCGATCTGGAGACCGCCGAAATGGCGATTCAGGCGGCGTTGACCGGGCACCTGGTGCTCTCGACCCTTCACACCAACGACGCGCCGAGCGCCATCAGCCGTCTGCTGGAGCTCGGCGTGCCGCATTACCTGATCAAGGCCACCGTCCTCGGTGTCATGGCGCAACGGCTGGTGCGAACACTGTGCCCGCACTGCAAGGCGCCGCTGACTCTTGATGAAGAAGACTGGCAAACCCTGACCCGGCCGTGGCAGGCGCCGCTGCCGGGCAATGCGCAACGGGCCATCGGTTGCCTGGAGTGTCGCGACACCGGTTATCACGGGCGCGCCGGGGTCTACGAAATCATGCAACTGAGCGACAGCCTCAAGGCCTTGATCAGCCCCGACACCGATCTCACCGCGATCCGCCGACAGGCGTTCAAGGAAGGCATGCGCAGCCTGCGATTGTCCGGCGCGCAGAAGGTCGCGGCGGGGCTGACGACGCTTGAGGAAGTGTTGCGGGTGACACCACAGAGCGAGCAGAAATAAGTGCTCACGGAACCGGATCGGGGAAACGACGATCCAACCGGTTATTCAACACCAGTGGAGTCACCCAACATGCGTCTCAAACTTGCTGTCGCCACCCTTGCCCTGCTGTCTCTGCCCGTCGGTTCGGCAATGGCCGACAGCTTTTGGCGTAACGTCATTTCGTCCGGTGCCACCACCGGCTCGACCTACCTGACCTTCAAGGATCACAAACTGATCGTTGCCGCCCAGGACGATGCCGGCAGCTTCGTCGCCAGCGACGGCGGTATCCGTGGCCCGTACCTGGAAGCGGCGATGCAGAAAGTCCGCGCCGACAACCCGGGCCTGCAGGCCACGGACATGGAACTGGCGAACGCGATTCTGGCGAAGAACGCTGTAGCGTCGGAATAAGAGGCTCACAAAAAATGCCGCTCGAAATGAGCGGCATTTTTTTGCCCGCTGATCAGCGGTAATCGTCCACCGGCACACAGGCGCAAAACAGGTTGCGGTCGCCGTAGACGTTATCGACCCGGTTCACCACCGGCCAATATTTGTGCATTTTGGTGTGCGCATCCGGCGTGATGCCCTGCTCGATGCTGTACGGCCGCTCCCACACGCCGGTGATATCGGCCAGGGTGTGTGGCGCCCGTTTGAGCGGGTTGTCCTCGGCCGGCCAGTTGCCATTTTGTACCTCGGTGATTTCTGCGCGGATGCTCAGCATCGCGCCGATGAAACGATCCAGTTCGGCCTTGGACTCGCTCTCGGTCGGCTCGACCATCAGGGTGCCCGGCACCGGGAACGACATGGTCGGCGCGTGGAAACCGTAATCCATCAGGCGCTTGGCGACGTCTTCTTCGCTGATGCCAGTGGCAGCCTTGAGTGGCCGCAGATCCAGAATGCACTCATGGGCCACCCGCTCGTTGCGCCCTGTGTACAGAACGGGAAAGGCACCCGAGAGGTGCTGCGCCAGGTAATTTGCCGCGAGGATCGCCACTTCGCTGGCATCCGCCAGTTGCGGCCCCATCATCGCTATGTACATCCAGCTGATCGGCAGAATGCTCGCACTGCCCCAAGGTGCGGCGCTGACCGCACCGTTCTGCGGTTGCGGCCCGTCGATCGGGATCACCGGATGGTTGGCAACGAACGGCGCCAGATGCGCACGCACGCCAATCGGCCCCATGCCCGGCCCGCCTCCACCGTGGGGAATACAGAAGGTCTTGTGCAGGTTCATGTGTGACACGTCGGCGCCGATGTCCGCCGGCCGAGCCAGCCCGACCTGGGCATTAAGGTTGGCGCCGTCCATGTACACCTGGCCGCCGTGCTTGTGGATAACTTCGCAGATTTCGCTGATGCCTTCCTCGTATACGCCGTGGGTCGACGGGTAGGTCGCCATCAGGCACGACAATTTGCCCCCGGCCTCGGACGCCTTGGCTTTCAAATCCTCCAGATCGACGTTGCCGGCGTCGTCGCACTCGACGATCACCACGCGCATCCCGGCCATCTGCGCCGAGGCCGGGTTGGTGCCGTGGGCCGAGGAAGGAATCAGGCAGATATCCCGTCCGCCCTGCTGGCGACTCTCGTGGTATTTGCGGATCGCCAGCAGCCCGGCGTACTCGCCCTGGGCGCCGGAGTTGGGTTGCATGCAGATCGCATCGAACCCGGTGATCGCGCACAGCCAGCGCTCCAGTTCTTCGATCATCAGCGTGTAACCGACAGCCTGCTCCCGAGGCACAAACGGGTGCAGGTTGGCGAATTGCGGCCAGGTGATCGGGATCATTTCGCTGGTGGCGTTGAGCTTCATGGTGCAGGAACCCAGCGGGATCATCGACTGGTTGAGCGCCAGATCCTTGTTTTCCAGCTGCTTGAGGTAGCGCAGCATCTCGGTTTCGCTGTGGTGAGCATTGAACACCGGGTGACGCAGGTAAGGCGTACTGCGTTGCAGCGTGTCGGGAATGCCGGAGGTCAGCGTTTCGCTGTCGAGATCATCGACGCTCAACCCGTGATCGGCGCCCAGCAGCACATCGAACAGTCTGACCACGGTGTTTTCATCACAGGTCTCGTCGAGGCTCAGACCGAGTTGGCCACGACCGAGGATGCGCAGGTTGATCTGCGCGGCCCGGGCGCTTTCGATGATCGCGGTTTGCGCCCCGCCTACGTCCAGCGTGAGGGTGTCGAAGAAGTGTTGGTTGAGGCGCTGGATGCCATGGCGTTCGAGCCCGGCGGCGAGAATGCAGGTCAGCCGGTGCACGCGCTGGGCGATTCGTTTCAAACCTTCCGGGCCGTGGTAGACCGCATAGAAACTGGCGATGTTGGCCAGCAACACCTGGGCGGTGCAGATGTTCGAATTGGCCTTCTCCCGGCGAATATGCTGCTCTCGGGTTTGCAGCGCCATGCGCAACGCAACGTTGCCCCGGGCATCTTTCGACACGCCGATGATCCGCCCGGGAATCGCCCGTTTGTATTCCTCGCGACTGGCGAAAAACGCCGCGTGCGGGCCGCCGTAACCCACCGGCACGCCGAAGCGTTGGGATGAGCCGAACACCACATCGGCACCCAACTCGCCCGGCGGGGTCAGCAGCAACAGACTGAGCAGATCAGTCGCCACGCAGGCCAGCGCCTGCTGCGCGTGCAGGTGATCGATCAGCGGCCGCAGGTCACGGACTTCGCCGTGGGTGTCGGGGTATTGCAGCAGCGCGCCGAACACCTGGTGCTGCTTCAAGTTATCCACAGTGTCGACGATCAGCTCGAAGCCGAAGCCTTCGGCGCGGGTCTGCACCACGGAAATGGTCTGGGGATGACAGTTTTCGTCGACGAAGAACAGATTGCTTTTCGACTTCGCCACACGTTTGGCCAGGGCCATGGCTTCCGCAGCGGCGGTGGCTTCATCGAGCAGGGAAGCGTTGGCCAGTTCAAGACCGGTGAGGTCGATGGTCAATTGCTGAAAGTTGAGCAACGCTTCGAGCCGGCCCTGGGCGATTTCCGGTTGGTAGGGCGTGTAGGCGGTGTACCAGCCGGGATTTTCCAGCACGTTGCGCAGGATGACGGTCGGCGTCTGGGTGCCGTGGTAGCCCATGCCGATCAGGCTGGTCCAGACCTGGTTCTGCTCGGCATAACCGCGCAGCTTTGCCAGAGCCGCCTGTTCGTCCAGCGCTGGCGGCAGGTCCAGCTCGCGGTTGAGGCGAATGCCCGGCGGCACGGTCTGTTCGATCAGTTCGACCCGGCTGCCGAGGCCGAGGCTGTCGAGCATCGCCTGCTGCTCGGCGGCATCGGGGCCGAGGTGGCGGCGCAGAAAGGCATGGGGATCGCGTAACTGGCTCAGGGATGGCAACTGGGACATGACGGGCTCTCTCTTGGCTGGCGGCTCGGCGTCAATGCAACACGGTCAAACCAGCATAGCAGCCACCCCGACGGCAAAAGTCCCGGGCAGAAAAAAGCCCCGACGGGTCGGGGCTTTGGGGTCTCGCCTGCAGCTTATTCGCCGATGGCAGCCTTGTAGGCGGCAGCGTCGAGCAGCTTGTCCAGCTCGGCCTTGTCGGTTGGCTTGAGCTTGAAGATCCACGCGGCGTACGGATCGTTGTTCAGCTCTTCCGGCGAACCGGCCAGGTCTTCGTTGACGGCAATCACTTCGCCACCAACCGGGGAATAGATGTCGGAAGCAGCCTTGACCGATTCGACGACACCAGCGGTATCACCGGCAGCGAACACCTTGCCCACTTCGGCCAGCTCGACAAACACCACATCACCCAACGCTTCCTGGGCGTGATCACTGATGCCCACGGTGACGGAGCCGTCAGCTTCCAGACGCGCCCATTCATGACTTTCGGCAAAACGCAGTTCAGCTGGGATGTTGCTCATGCTCGGTGTCCTCAAGAAATTGTCAGCGGTCGTGCCCGCCGGAAAAGGTTCAGATCAAGGTTTTGCCGTGACGGACAAAGGTCGGTTTGACCACTCGTACCGGATACCACTTGCCACGGATTTCCACTTCGGCGCGGTCGGCAGTCGCTATCGGTACACGCGCCAGGGCAATCGACTTGCTAAGCGTAGGAGAGAAACTACCACTGGTGATCTCCCCTTCGCCAACATCAGCGATACGAACGACCTGATGGGCCCGCAAAACTCCGCGTTCCTCAAGCACCAGGCCGACCAGTTTGTGCTGCACACCGGCGGCTTTTTCCGCTTCCAGCGCATCGCGACCGATGAACCGGCGCGTGGCCGGTTCCCAGGCGATGCTCCAGGCCATGTTCGAGGCCAGTGGCGAAACGTCCTGGTGGATGTCCTGACCGTAAAGGTTCATGCCGGCTTCGACCCGCAACGTGTCGCGGGCGCCGAGGCCGATGGGGGAAATGCCGGCGCCCACCAGATCGTTGAAAAATCCGGGGGCCTGATCGGCCGGCAGGGCGATTTCCAGACCGTCCTCACCGGTGTAGCCGGTGCGCGCAATGAACCAGTCGCCGTCGACTTGGCCTTCGAAAGGCTTGAGCATCTGGATCAGGTTGGCGCGGGACTGGGTCACCAGCTCGGCAATCTTGTGCCGGGCATGGGGGCCTTGAATGGCGAGCATCGCCAGCTCGGCGCGTTCGTGCATTTGCACATCGAAGCTGCCCAGCTGTGCCTGCATCCAGGCCAGGTCCTGATCGCGGGTGGAGGCGTTGACCACCAGACGATAACCATCTTCGAGGCGATAGACGATCATGTCGTCGACGATGCCGCCGCGCTCGTTGAGCATGGTGCTGTACAACGCACGGCCTGGGCTGTGCAGGCGTTCGACGTCATTGGCCAGCAAATGCTGGAGCCAGGCCTTGGCCTGGGGGCCGCTGACATCGATCACGGTCATGTGGGAAACATCGAACACCCCGCAATCGCGGCGCACCTCATGGTGCTCCTCGACCTGCGAGCCGTAATGCAGGGGCATGTCCCAACCGCCAAAATCGACCATCTTCGCACCGAGGGCGAGATGCAGGTCATACAGAGGCGTACGCTGTCCCATGGGTTTCTCCTTCCGGGCGTGGCGAAGGTGCGGAGCGCTGCTGCACGGATCAAAAAGCCCTGTAAAAAGGGGCTTTCAGCCGATTTCAGCGACAGGATCTGTCAGACGGACCGCACCGAATGCCGCGCATTGTAGCCGCATGATTCAGGACTGACGACTAAGTGTTTCTGTGCGCCGAGCGCCGGATCAAACCGATAACCGGCAACAGGCCGACCAATACCAGGGTCAGCGCCGGCAACGACGCCCTCGCCCATTCGCCTTCGCTGGTCATTTCGAAGATCCGCACCGCCAGCGTATCCCAGCCAAACGGGCGCATCAGCAGGGTCGCGGGCATTTCCTTGAGCACATCGACGAACACCAGCAACGCGGCGCTGAGCGTGCCGGGCAGCAACAGCGGCAGATACACTTTGAAAAACAGTCGCGGCCCACTGACACCCAGGCTACGTGCCGCTTCAGGCAAAGAGGGCCGTATACGCGCCAGACTGCTTTCCAGCGGTCCATAGGCCACCGCCACGAACCGCACCAGATACGCCAGCAGCAACGCCGCCAGACTGCCCAGCAGCAACGGTTTGCCCGCACCGCCGAGCCAGCCGGACAGCGGAATCACCAGCTCCCGGTCCAGATAACTGAACGCGAGCATGATCGACACCGCCAGCACCGAACCCGGCAAGGCATAACCGAGATTGGCCAGACCGACTGCGGAGTTGATCGTCCGGGTGGGCGCCAGACGTCGGGCGAACGCCAGCAACATCGCCACGCTGACCGTGATCAACGCCGCCATGCCGCCCAGATACAGCGTATGGAGAATCAGCCCGGCGTAGCGCTCATCCAGATCGAATCGCCCGCGCTGCCAGAACCACACCACTAGTTGCAGCACCGGAATGACAAACGCGCAGGCGAACACCAGACCGCACCAGCCGGTCGCCGCCCAGGCCTTGGGCCCACGAAGGTGATACAGCGCCTTGACCCGTGGTCGCTCGTTGCTCGCCCGGTTGGCACCCCGCGCGCGACGTTCGCCGTACAGCACCAACATCACCACCAGCAGCAACAGGCTGGCGAGTTGTGCGGCGCTGGGGAGGCTGAAGAAGCCGTACCAGGTCTTGTAGATCGCGGTGGTGAAGGTGTCGAAGTTGAACACCGAGACTGCGCCGAAATCCGCCAGGGTTTCCATCAGTGCCAGCGCCACGCCGGCACCGATAGCCGGCCGCGCCATCGGTAATGCCACACGCCAAAATGCTTGCCACGGCGACTGGCCGAGCACTCGCGCGGCTTCCATCAACCCCTTGCCCTGCGCGAGAAATGCGGTGCGCGCCAGCAGGTAGACGTAGGGATAAAACACCAGCACCAACACCAGAATCACCCCGCCGGTGGAGCGCACTCGCGGCAGGCGCAGGCCGGTGCCGAACCATTCGCGCAGCAGGGTTTGCACGGGGCCTGCGAAGTCCAGCAGGCCGACGAAGACGAACGCCAGCACGTAGGCCGGGATGGCAAACGGCAGCATCAACGCCCAGTCGAGCCAGCGTCGACCTGGGAATTCGCAGAGGCTGGTGAGCCAGGCGAGGCTTACGCCCAACAGGGTCACGCCGATGCCGACGCCGAGGACCAGCGTCAGGGTGTTGCCCAGCAGACGCGGCATCTGGGTTTCCCACAGGTGCGACCAGATCTGTTGATCGATGGTTTGCCATGAGAGCAGGAGCACGCTGAGGGGGAGCAGCACCAACGCGGCGACGGCGAAGACGATGGGGTACCAGCGGCGTTGGGCGGGGTGGGCCACTTTGGGGTCTCTGAGGGATTCTGTGGTGTTATTGAGCTGAGTGTTTCAAGTGGGGATTGCTGCCCTCACCCTAGCCCTCTCCCGGAGGGAGAGGGGACTGACCCTGTTGTTCTTGCGGGCTACGTCGACCTGAGACATCGAGCCGAACTTCGGTTTTGAAAGCCATGGAGATCGGCTCCCTCTCCCTCCGGGAGAGGGCTGGGGTGAGGGCAGCGGTTTCATAAACGGTGCTGCCAGGAATGACTCAGTTCCAACCCGCCCGATCCATCATCCGGATCGCTTCAGCCTGACGCTTGCCCGCCACTTCAACCGGCAGCGTATCAGCCACGAACTCCCCCCACGCCGCCACTTCTTCCGAAGGCTTCACCGCCGGATTCGCCGGGAACTCCTGGTTCACATCGGCAAAGATTTTCTGCGCTTCAGGCGTGGTCATCCACTCGACCAAAGCCTTGGCCGCCTCCGGATGCGGCGCATGCTTGGTCAGACCGATGCCCGACAGATTGACGTGCACACCGCGATCAGCCTGATTCGGCCAGAACAGTTTCACCGGCAGTTCCGGCTTCTGCTTGTGCAGGCGGCCGTAGTAGTAAGTGTTGACGATGCCGACGTCGCACTGGCCGGCGTTGATCGCTTCCAGCACCGCGACGTCGTCGGAGAACACGTCGGTGGACAGGTTGTTGACCCAGCCCTTGAGGATCTTCTCGGTCTTCTCGGCGCCGTGGACTTCGATCATGGTGGCGGTCAGCGACTGGTTGTAGACCTTCTTCGCCGTGCGCAGGCACAGGCGACCTTCCCAGTTCTTGTCGGCCAGCGCTTCGTAGGTGGTCAGCTCGCCCGGTTTCACGCGCTCGGTGGAGTAGGCGATGGTCCGCGCGCGCAGGCTCAGGCCGGTCCAGGCGTGGCTGGACGAGCGATATTGCAGGGGAATGTTGGCGTCGATGGTTTTCGAAGTGAACGGCTGAAGAATGCCCATCTGCTCGGCCTGCCAGAGGTTACCGGCATCGACGGTCAGCAGCAGGTCGGCGGTGGCGTTCTCGCCCTCGGCCTTGATCCGCTGCATCAGCGGCGCTTCCTTGTCGGTGATGAACTTGATCTTGACGCCGGTCTTGGCGGTGTAGGCATCGAACACCGGCTTGATCAGCTCATCGATACGCGAGGAGTAGACCACCACCTCGTCGGCGGCCTGGGCGGCAGTGCTGCCGATCAGGGTCAGGGCCAGTGCGGTCAGAAGACGCTGGGGTACCAACATGGGAGCGGTCTCTCGGTCGGGAAAAGTGGCCCAAATGATAAGGACTCACATTTACGAGCTCAATCGAACACTTTCCCAAGGAGTTACCAGATGTTGCACGACATAGGCGGTGCCTGATCTGACGCCTTCGCGGGCAAGCCCGCTCCCACAGGGTTCCAGGGTGTACTCAAATTTGAATTTCACACTGACCACTGTGGGAGCGGGCTTGCTCCGGGCGGCGATCCGACGAAAGGGCCCTCAGTCCCAACGGAGAATTAAGGTTTAGCCAGGACGGGAAGGTCCCCGGTCAGACCCAATGCTTCGCGCACGAACAACGCCTTGGCCTCGGGCATCTGCTCGACGATTTTCAGCCCGGTATTACGCAACCAGCGCAGCGGCAACGGGTCGGCCTGGAACAACCGCTCGAAGCCTTCCATCGCCGCCATCAGTGCCAGATTGTGCGGCATGCGCCGACGTTCGTAGCGGCTCAGGACTTTCACGTCCGCCAGACGTTCGCCGCGCTCGTTGGCCTGCAACAACACTTCGGCCAGCACGGCGGCATCGAGGAAGCCGAGGTTCACGCCCTGCCCCGCCAACGGGTGAATGGTGTGCGCGGCATCGCCGATCAACGCCAGGCCTTCGGCCACGTAACGCTTGGCGTGGCGTTGACGCAGCGGCACGCACAGACGCGGGTCGGCGCTGATGACGTCGCCGAGGCAGCCTTCGAACGCGCGCTCCAGCTCACGGCAGAAGTCCGCTTCATCCAGCGCCATCAGCCGTTCGGCTTCGCTCGGCGTGGTCGACCAGACGATCGAGCACCAGTCCTGCTGACCATCACGTTCCAGCGGCAAAAACGCCAGCGGCCCGTGATCGGTGAAACGCTGCCAGGCGGTCATGCGATGCGGTTTGCTGCTGCGCACGCTGGTGACGATGGCGTGATGCAGATAATCCCACTCGCGAGTGGCGACACCGGTCAGACGGCGCACGGCGGAATTGGCGCCGTCCGCCGCGATCACCAGCGGCGCGCGCAAGGTGCGGCCGTCGGCCAGGGTCAGCAGCCAGTCGTCACCGGAACGGCGCATCTGCTCCAGCCGCGCGTTGGCCAGCAGGCCCATATCGCAATCGTGCAGACGGTCGAGCAAGGCATCCTGAACCACGCGGTTTTCGACGATGTGGCCGAGAACATCGGCGTGTACGCTGCTGGCCGAGAAGTGAATCTGCCCGGTGCCGCTGCCGTCCCAGACGTGCATGTCGGTGTAAGGGCTGCTGCGTCGGTTGACGATACCGTCCCACACGCCGAGGCGATCGAGGATCCGCTGACTGGCCGCCGACAGCGCGCTGACTCGCGGCTCGAACGGCGCGTCGCGATCGAAGGGTTTGACGCTCAGCGGGCTGCCGTCGAGCAGCAGGACTTCCAGCCCGCTGCCCTGCAACGCCAGTGCCAGGGCACTGCCGACCATTCCGGCTCCGACAATCAGCACATCCGCGCGCATTTCCATGCTTTAAGCCTGTCTCGCTGGCGGCTTGAGCCGCACGTAAAGGGTTTTACCGACCCGCGCCACCAGGTTGCCGGCGCCGTCATGAATGTCGACCTGCAACTGCGGCAGGTATTTCTCGCCACTGGCGGTCTGCCGACGGATCTCGTCGAGCAGGGTGTCGTCGATGTTGAACCGGGCGAACACCGGACCTTTGCCCGGTGATATGAAATCGATGTCGGCGGCCTTGTCCCAGACGATGTACCGCGAGCCGAGATTCTCCATGAGCATCAACATGAAGAACGGGTCGACCATCGAATACAGACTGCCGCCGAACTGGGTGCCGACGTAATTGCGGTTATACCAGCCCAGACCCATCGAGACCTGAATGTCACGAAAGTCATCGCTGATGTGCTGCACCCGGACACCGGCGCCGAAATACGGCGGGTAGAACGTCATGATCCAGCGCATCAGCCGCGCCTTGCCAAACTGTTGGATCAGCCACTCACGCATCCGGCCGCGTCCCCAGCCCCATGGCCTGACGGGCGAACCAGCGTTTGGCCGGCGGCAGCAGATCGAGGCCGAGCAGGCCGATGTTGCGCCCCAGCGACACCAGCGGCTGGGTGCTGCCGAACAGGCGCGTGACCTGATCGGAGAAACCGACGGTGAGGTCCTGATCGAGACGCTGACGCTCGCGATAGGCCTGCAGCGTGGCGAAATCCCCCAGCGGTTTGTCGCTGGCCAGCAACGCGGCGGCCAACGCATCGGCATCGCGCAGGGACAGGTTGAAACCCTGCCCGGCAATCGGGTGCAGGCTGTGGGCGGCGTTGCCAAGGACGGCCAGATGCGAACGCACCTGCTCTTCGGCCTCCACCAGCGACAGCGGATACAGATGCCGCGCGCCGACCTGTTTCAGAGTGCCGAGGCGGTAACCGAACACGCCTTGCAGCTCGCTGAGGAAATCCCGCTCGCTCAGATCCGCCAGACGTTGCGCGTCCATACCCAGACGGGTCCAGACCAGCGCGCAGCGGTTTTCCGGCAGCGGCAGCAGCGCCATCGGGCCTTCGTCGGTGAAGCGCTCGAAGGCCATGCCGTTGTGCGCTTCGCTCGGGGTGATGTTGGCGATCAGCGCGCTCTGGTTGTACGGACGCTTGCGCACGTTGATGCCCAACTGTTCGCGCAGACCGGAACGGCCGCCATCGGCGAGCACCGCCAGATCGCATTCAATCGTGGTTTCATCGTTGAGGGTCAGGCGGTAGCCGTCCGGCAACGGTTCCATGCGGCTGACTTCTGCCGGGCAACGCCAGCTGATCACGTCTTTGTCGAGGTGCTGCCACAGGCACTGGCCGAGCCAGGCGTTTTCCACTACGTAACCGAGGGCCGGAACGCCCTCTTCCATCGCCGACAGGCGGGCGGTGGAGAAGCGTCCACGGTCGGACACGTGAATCTGCTTGATCGGCTCGGCGCGGCGGGAGATCTCCTGCCACACGCCCAGCCGCTGATAAATCTGTCGCGAGCCAAAGGACAGCGCCGACGAACGTGCGTCGTAGCTCGGCTGCCAGCTGTCACCGGGGGCGAACGGTTCGATCAGCACGATCTTCCAGCCACGGGCCTTGGCCCCGGCCTGCAAGGCCAACGCCAGACTGGCGCCGACCAGACCGCCACCGATGATTGCCAGATTGACCCGACTCATGCCGCGCAGGTCCGTGCTTGCGCCATCAGGGCTTCGATCTCGGCGACGGTTTTCGGCACGCCACCCGTCAGGATTTCACAACCGCTTTTGGTCACTACCACGTCGTCCTCGATGCGCACGCCAATGCCGCGCCACTTCTTCGCTACGTTCTGATTGTCCGGGGCGATATAGATGCCCGGCTCCACGGTCAGCGCCATGCCGACTTCCAGCACCCGCCATTCGCCGCCGACCTTGTATTCGCCGACGTCATGCACATCCATCCCGAGCCAGTGGCCGGCGCGGTGCATGTAAAACGCCTTGTAGGCCTCGGAGGCGATCAACTCGTCCACCTCGCCCTGCAACAATCCCAGCTTCACCAGCCCGGTGGTGATGACCCGAACCGTGGCTTCGTGCGCCTGGTTCCAGTGCTTGTTCGGAGCGATTTCGGCGAATGCCGCTTCCTGCGAAGCCAGCACCAGTTCGTAGATCGCTTTCTGTTCAGCGGAAAACTTGCCGTTGACCGGCCAGGTGCGGGTGATGTCGCTGGCGTAGCAGTCGATCTCGCATCCGGCGTCGATCAGCACCAGATCGCCGTCCTTGAGCAGCGCGTCATTCTGCTGGTAATGCAGGATGCAGCTGTTGCGCCCGGCAGCGACGATCGAACCGTAGGCCGGCATTTTCGCCCCGCCCTTGCGGAACTCGTAATCGAGCTCGGCTTCGAGGCTGTATTCGTACAGCCCGGCTCGGCTGGCCTGCATCGCCCGGATATGGGCCTGGGCGGAAATCCGTGCCGCTTCGCGCATCACCTTCACTTCTGCCGCCGATTTATACAGGCGCATGTCGTGCAGCAGGTGATCCAGGGCAACGAATTCGTTCGGTGGCTGGGCGCCGAGGTGCGCCTTGGAGCGGATCACGTTGATCCAGTCCATCAGGTGGCGGTCGAATTCCGGGTTGCTGCCCATGGCCGAATACACTCGGTCGCGGCCTTCGATCAGGCCCGGCAGGATGTCGTCGATGTCGGTGATGGGGAAGGCGTCGTCGGCGCCGAAATCGCGGATCGCGCCTTCCTGGCCGGCGCGCAGGCCGTCCCAGAGCTCGCGTTCAGCGTTGCGTTCACGGCAGAACAGTACGTATTCGCCGTGTTCGCGACCGGGCATCAGAACGATGACCGCCTGCGGCTCGGGGAAACCGCTGAGGTACTGGAAATCGCTGTCCTGACGATAGACATGCTCGACGTCGCGGTTGCGAATGGCGACCGCGGCGGCAGGCAGGATCGCGATGCTGTTGGGTTCCATCTGCGCCATCAGCGCCTTGCGGCGCCGGGCGTATTCCGCTTTCGGGATATGGATCATGGGCAGATGGTTTTCCCTGGCACGCGATCAGTGCAGCGACGGCTTGGCCGCTGGCGGCACGTCGGCCTTTTTGGTTTCGGAGAACAGCAGCAGCGGAGCGACACGCAGGTACTCCATGACTTCCATATAATCGCTTTCGCCGTCTTCGGATTCTTCCAGTGCGTCTTGCACCTGGGAGATCGCTGCCAGATCCTGCAACACTTCAGTGGCTTCGGTGCTCAGCATGCTGCTGTCGCGGCAGTTCAGGCCGAAACCGGTGAGGAAGCCCTGGCACCATTCACCCAGCGCGGCAGCGCGCTCGGCCAGTGGCGCGTCATCGTTGGGCAGCAGCAGAACCACGGTGACGTCGTCGCCGGTGAGTTCGCTCTTGACCATCTCCTGCAGACCGATCAACGCGGCGCGAACGTTGTCCTGCGGCTCGCTTTCGAGCAGTTCGGCAGCATCGATCAGCCATTCCTCTGCGGTGAAGCCGGCACCGGCGCAACTGCGGCCCAGCAACAGGCCGTGCAGTTCGGCAGGCGAAACGGAATGACCGCTGGAGTTCAGCAGGGTGGCAAAGCCTTGGTACGGGGAATTCTGAATGGGCATGGGCAGCTAGGCGCCAGACGGCGCTATGTCTAGAATGAAGGCCTTGTATCCTACATCGACAGACTCGCCAAGACCATTAAAGGCTGTCCGCCAGCCAAACCCATCAGACCGAATCAGTGGACACAATGGAAGACACCGACCTGCAAGCGCTGATGGCCAGACTCGAACTGCTGATTACCCGAGTCGAGCAACTAAAGAGTCAAAATGCACTCTTACTTGCTCAGGAAAAGACCTGGCGCGAGGAACGCGCGCACCTCATTGAAAAAAACGAAATCGCCCGGCGTAAGGTCGAATCGATGATTTCGCGCCTCAAGGCCCTGGAGCAAGACTCATGAGTTCAAGCAATAGCGTTACCGTGCAGATCCTCGACAAAGAGTATTCGATCATCTGTCCCCAGGAAGAGCGCAGCAATCTGATCAGCGCCGCCCGCTACCTGGACGGCAAGATGCGCGAGATCCGCAGCAGCGGCAAAGTCATCGGCGCCGACCGCATCGCCGTGATGGCCGCGTTGAACATCACCCACGATCTCTTGCACAAAGAAGAGCGCCCGGACATCCAGGCCAGTGGCTCGACCCGTGAACAGGTGCGTGACTTGCTCGATCGTGTCGATCTGGTGCTGGCCGACGATCCGGACATCAGCAAGGGCTGATTCGCCAGGCCGCTTGAGTTATACTCGCCGCACTCCCTGGGGTGCTTGCCAGTTGACGATGTCCCTGAGCCGATTTGCACTACCCTGGGGGTTGCACGTTGGGCTGGTGTGCATGTCCGCCAGACGGAAAGCCTTAAAGCCTACTGCATCCTCCACCTTGAACTCTCGGGTTCAAGGGCTAAGTCGACAGCGGCTCATCCGGGGAGCCTGATTCGAATCCGATGCCGGTGCATGCCGGCATCGGATTTTTTATGCGTACGTTTTCGTCCCACCCTGCCGAAGCCGAACCATGACCGAACCCGCGTTGCTGCCCCGCCCCCAACTGCGCCGCCTGCTGCGCAAGGCCCGCCGCTCGCTGACGCGAAGCGAACAACGCCAGGCCGCCGAAGGCCTGTACAAGCAACTGGCGCAAGACCCGCACTTTCGCCGGGCGAAACATATTTCCCTGTACCTGCCCACCGACGGTGAAATCGACCCGCGCCTGTTGCTGCGCGCCGCCCAGCGACGGGGCAAGAAAACCTACCTGCCGGTGCTCAGTGCCTGGCCGCGGACCAAAATGGTCTTCCAGCAGATCCGCCCCGGCGAAAAACTCAAACCCAACCGCTTCCGCATTCTTGAGCCGCGCGCCAATCTCGCCCGTCAGCGCAAGGTCTGGGCGCTGGATCTGGTGTTGTTGCCACTGGTGGGATTCGACGATGTCGGCGGGCGCCTGGGCATGGGCGGCGGATTCTACGACCGCAGTCTGGCGTACCTGGCCCGACGTCAGAACTGGCGCAAGCCGACGCTGTTGGGCCTGGCCCATGAATGTCAGAAAGTCGAACGTCTCGCGCAAGCGAGCTGGGATGTACCGTTGCAGGGAACGGTGACAGACAAGGCGTGGTATTTCGCGGGATAGACGCCGCGCGGATCAGCGGCGTCGAAAAGGCAGTTTCAGCGCTTGAAGGCTGTCGACTGTTGTACTTGTTGCGCTACTTCAATCGGTGCATCGGCCTTGTTGGCCCACAGACTTTGCGCATAACCGGTGGTCACGACGCCCAGACCGAACAAAATCACCAAAGTCCACAGCAAATCCGGTTTGCGTTTCATCGATTGCCCCCCTCAAGGCACATCATCACGATGACAGCAGCGGTTTCCATTCGTAGGCCGTGCAGCAGCGTCAAGCTTTAAAGGCCGGCATTTTGCGACAACGTGAACCGCCGCGCAAATGCTGACGTCAACCGACCGTCGGTTTGTCATAAAATTGCCCGACAACCTGCCCAATGACCGCTTGAGGAGCACACACCATGGCCTACTGGCTGATGAAATCCGAGCCCGACGAGCTCTCGATCAAGGGCCTGGAAAAGCTCGGCAAAGCGCGCTGGGACGGGGTTCGCAACTATCAGGCACGCAATTTCCTGCGGGCCATGGCGGTGGGGGACGAGTTCTTTTTCTATCACTCAAGCTGCCCGGAGCCGGGCATTGCCGGAATCGGCAGGATCATCGAGGCCGCGTACCCGGATCCCACCGCACTGGAACCGGAAAGCCATTACTTCGACCCCAAAGCCACACCGGAGAAAAACGCCTGGAGCGCGATTGATGTCGCCCATGTCGAGACGTTTGCCCGGGTGTTGAAGCTGGATTATCTGAAGCAGCAGACCGCGCTGGCCGAGATGCCACTGGTGCAGAAAGGTTCGCGACTGTCGGTGATGCCGGTGACGGCCGAGCAGTGGGCGGCGGTGATGGCGCTCAAACCCTGAATCAACATTCGCCTGACAGAATGCAATCGCTGGCAAGCCAGCTCTCACAGGTATTTCTGGTGGTCACAAATTATGTGTTCACTAAAAATCCCTGTGGGAGCTGCGGTGCGACGATTCGACTTGCCAGCGATGAGGCCCGCCCGGACAACGAATGCCTTACTGGATGATCAGGTTGTTGAACAACAGATCTTCAACCACCGGCTTGCCGGTCTCGTCATTCATCACTTGCTGGGTCTGTTTCAAGGCTTCCTGACGCAGTTTTTCCTTGCCTTCGATGCTGCCCATCGCATCGGTGGTCTGCTGAGTGAACAGCGCCACCAGTTGGTTACGGATCAGCGGCTCGTTGGCCTTGACCAGCTTGGTCGCCTCTTCACCGGTCACCCGCAGTGCCACGTCGGCCTTGTAGACCTTGAGTTTCGGGGTGCCATCGAGCCCGTAGTTGCCCACAAACGGCGGGCTCAGGGTGATGTAGTTGACCTTCGGCGCCTCGCCTTCTTTGGCCTCTTCGGCCAGCGCTGCCACAGGCAGAGACAGGGCCAGCAACAACATGATCCACGCTTTCACAATTCGCTCCTTATCCGGTTTGCGGCCTAGCATAACGACCCGCCGCGCAAGCACAAGCTTATGGCGGACTATCAGGGCCGGGCATGCTCGTTGACCCGTTGACTGCCACACCTACACTTATCGGCCATCACTCCCAAAGGAATAGCCCTGATGAAAGCCGTGCTGTGCAAAGCCTTCGGCCCTGCCGAATCGCTGGTGCTGGAAGACGTCGCCAGTCCTGTCACCAAGAAGAACGAAATCCTGCTGGACGTGCACGCCGCCGGGGTCAACTTCCCGGACACGCTGATCATCGAGGGCAAGTACCAGTTCAAGCCGCCCTTCCCGTTTTCCCCAGGTGGCGAAGCCTCCGGCGTGGTCAGCGAAGTGGGTGAAAAGGTCAGCCACTTGAAGGTCGGCGACCGGGTCATGGCCCTGACCGGCTGGGGCAGCTTCGCCGAGCAGGTCGCGGTGCCAGGCTACAACGTGCTGCCGATCCCGCCGTCGATGGATTTCAACACCGCCGCCGCCTTCAGCATGACCTACGGCACGTCGATGCACGCCCTCAAGCAGCGCGGCAACCTGCAACCGGGTGAAACCCTGCTGGTACTCGGCGCTTCCGGCGGCGTTGGCCTGGCCGCCGTGGAAATCGGCAAAGCCATGGGCGCCCGGGTCATTGCCGCCGCCAGCAGCGCGGAAAAACTCGCCGTGGCCAAGGCTGCCGGTGCCGATGAACTGATCAACTACAGCGAAACCAGCCTCAAGGACGAGATCAAGCGCCTGACCGACGGCCAGGGCGCCGACGTGATATATGACCCGGTCGGCGGCGACCTGTTCGACCAGGCCATCCGCGCCATCGCCTGGAACGGCCGCCTGCTGGTGGTCGGTTTTGCCAGCGGCCGCATTCCCGAACTGCCGGTCAACCTCGCCCTGCTCAAGGGCGCGGCGGTGCTCGGCGTGTTCTGGGGCTCCTTCGCCCAGCGCCAGCCGCAGGACAACGCGGCGAACTTCCAGCAACTGTTCGGCTGGTTTGCCGAGGGCAAGCTGAAACCGCTGGTGTCGCAGGTCTATCCGCTGGGCAATGCCGCGCAGGCGATCAATGATCTCGCGCAGCGCAAGGCTGTCGGGAAAGTCGTGGTGCAAGTGCGCTGAGCTGATCGGGCGACCCGGATTGATGGCAACTTCCGGGTCGCCCTTCAGAGCACTCCAGCCCTACATCAAACTGCGAATGTCCTCCGGCAACAGACTCATGTACGTCCGGACCGGACTGTCACGGCATCCCCTGACAATCATCGGAATCCGCTTGTTCAGTCTGGCGATCATCTCGAGGCGCTGTTCGTCCGGCAGCTGCGCTTTGTGGAAGACATTGGAAAGGTAGGCCCTGGTGTGAACGAACACCTTGGTATCGATCCACGACTGTTCCGCAATGTTGCCGAGGTATTCGTTCAGGGTGCGGCACTTCAACGCTTTCAGTTGTCGGTTGATGTGGATGGGTTGATCCAGATCCAGCCTGAATACCATCGGCGCAAGGACTCGCCTCTCTGCCGGTTTGTCGCCCTCGACGATCCATGGTTTGAAACGCCACTGCTCGACAGCCGCCCTGACCGCTTCGATCAGCTCCGGATGGCTGTTTGGCGCGAAGCTGATCCGGTCGACTGAACCGTCAGCATGGACAGTGAACTCGGCGCCCACTTCACCGACAACGCCAGCCCTGAAAAGCCCCAGCGGATAGACCGGCCTCGGGTTGTTTTCCGGAATCAGCAGCACCTCTGACGCCCACGCACCTCCCGATACCATCAGCAAAATCAGCAACACACACCACCGCATGAGCCCTCCCCCCTTTCACCGCACGAGTGCCCGATTGGCACCGTCAAAAGGGTAGAACCCGACGGCCTGAAACAGAACGCCGCGCCTTCTGCATTGTTCGCAGGACATTTCCCAAACCTGCGCCCTACAAGACCCTGAAACCCGACGGGAAGATGCCGAAGTAACCTTTCCCACAACGCCCCGCACTTATATCTGAGCGACATGTTCATAAAGGAACGCGCGACTTCCAACATTTCCGCTGTTTTGCCGATGGGAAGCGGTGCTATTTTCGGTAACGAAACTGTAACATTCGCATCCGCAGTCAAAACAAGAAATCTGGAGCTCTTGAATGTTTGCTTTCTTTCGTCCTGCCGCACATCAGGCTCCATTGCCTGAAGAAAAAATCGACAGCACCTACCGACGCCTGCGTTGGCAGATCTTCGCCGGCATCTTCTTTGGCTATGCGGGTTATTACCTGCTGCGCAAGAACTTCTCGCTGGCCATGCCGTACCTGATCGACGAAGGCTACAGCCGTGGCGATCTGGGCCTGGCGATGTCGGCCATCGCCATCGCCTACGGTCTGTCCAAGTTCCTCATGGGCCTGGTGTCCGACCGCTCCAACCCGCGTTATTTCCTGCCGTTCGGCCTGCTGGTATCGGCCGGGGTGATGTTCATTTTCGGTTTCGCGCCTTGGGCAACCTCCAGCGTGACCATGATGTTCATCCTGCTGTTCATCAACGGCTGGGCTCAGGGCATGGGCTGGCCGCCGAGCGGACGCACGATGGTGCATTGGTGGTCACAGAAGGAACGTGGCGGCGTGGTGTCGGTGTGGAACGTGGCGCATAACGTCGGCGGCGGCCTGATCGGCCCGCTGTTCCTGATCGGCATGGGCCTGTTCAATGACTGGCACGCTGCGTTCTACGTCCCGGCCGCTGTGGCTCTGGCTGTAGCGGTGTTCGCTTTCGTGACCATGCGCGACACCCCGCAGTCGGTCGGTCTGCCGCCGATCGAGAAGTACAAGAACGACTACCCGGAAGGCTACGACGCCAGCCACGAAGACGAATTCAGCGCCAAGGAAATCTTCGTCAAATACGTGCTGCGCAACAAAATGCTCTGGTACATCGCCATGGCCAACGTCTTCGTTTACCTGCTGCGCTACGGCGTGCTGGACTGGGCACCGACCTACCTGAAGGAAGCCAAGGGTTTCACCGTGGATAAAACCTCGTGGGCCTATTTCTTCTACGAGTGGGCAGGGATTCCGGGCACGCTGCTGTGCGGCTGGATGTCGGACAAGATCTTCCGTGGCAACCGTGGCCTGACCGGCATGGTGTTCATGGCACTGGTGACCGTGGCAACCCTGGTGTACTGGCTGAACCCCGCCGGCAACCCGACCGTCGACATGATCGCGCTGTTCTCCATCGGCTTCCTGATCTACGGCCCGGTCATGCTGATCGGCCTGCAGGCACTGGAACTGGCGCCGAAGAAAGCCGCCGGCACTGCCGCAGGCTTCACCGGTCTGTTCGGCTATCTGGGTGGTTCGGTCGCGGCCAGTGCAGCAATGGGCTACACCGTGGACCACTTCGGCTGGGATGGCGGTTTCGTGCTGCTGGTGGGCGCTTGCCTGCTGTCGATGGCCTTCCTGGCCCCGACCCTGTGGCACAAGCAAGTCGCCAGTCAGAGCCGCGAAGCAGTCGCTTGATCGGCTTTTGACTTACAGCGCTTGAGCCGCGCCTCCAGATTCCGGTCTGGCATGGCGTGGCTGCGCAGGGCGTGGGCGGTCTGCTCGACATAATCGCGAGTGGTGCCGTAACGCCCGCAAGCGCTTTCAAACACCTGGCTCAGCACATGATCCGGCAAGTTGCCGGCATAGCTGGGCAGGTGTCGCTCCAATACGAATCCCAAGGCCTGAACCTGGCTGCCATCTTCGAGTCGGCAGTTGAGCCAGTGTGGCCGATAGGACGGGAACGGCATCTCGCGTTTCCACAACGCATACAGCGCGCTGTCCAGATTGTCTTCCGGCAACCGGTAGGCGAAGCCGCTGCACGAACCGCCACGATCCAGACCAAAGACCAGACCCGGCATTTCCGGCGTGCCGCGATGCTCGTGGGACCACAGGTACAAACCACGATGGTAGCCATGCACGCGCCCGCGCACCCGCTCGACGGCGGAGCATTCCGGCCGCCAGATCAGCGAACCGTAGGCGAACAGCCACACCGGCCCGCCCTTGTGGCGCGCCATGGTCGATTGCATGGAAGCGAGAAGTTGTTCGTGCGTCAGCTGCGGCCCAAGATCGAGCCGCGGAGGGTAAGCCAGGTTCAGAAAAGCGTTTTCAATGGCGCTCATGGCGAATAGCGTTCAGCTCCCCGCGGGTGAAGAATTACTTAATAGAACGCACCGCTGTAACAATAAGGCACATATGTTTTAAGGCAATTTGAGTGCCATGGCACAGTTCTTAATTGATTGCCTGATTGATATATAACCTACCGGCATTTATGTAATTACATAAATACCGATCAGCTATATGGAGAGTTATAACGAACTCAAGAACGGGGCTCAAGAGTGCGGCTCAAGAGCGCGGCGCGTATGCAAACACATCCGCACGCATTTGATGGGCATCCATCCCCGCTTCCACCAGCGCATCCAGCGTGCCGTAGACCATGGCCGGCGAGCCGCTGGCGTAGACGTGCAGCGGTTTCAGATCGGGGAAATCTTCGCAGACCGCTTCATGCAACATGCCGCAGCGCCCTTCCCAGCCGCACTGATCACTGACGACTTTGTGCAGGAACAGATTGGGCAACTTCAGCCATTCGTCCCAATGTTCGATTTCGTAGAAATCTTCCGGACGACGCACGCCCCAGTACAAGTGCACCGGATGCTTGAAGCCATTGGCCCGGCAATGTTCGATCAGGCTGTGGATCTGGCCCATGCCGGTGCCGGCGGCGATCAGCACCAGCGGCCCGTCCGGCAGTTCGGCCAGATGGGTGTCGCCGAACGGCAGCTCGACCCGCACCATCGGGTTGCGCGTGAGCTGATCGATCAGGCTCAGCGCACTGGATTCGCGCGCCAGCACATGGATTTCCAGATCGCGCCCGCCGTGGGGCGCCGAGGCCATGGAGAACGCCGACTTCTCGCCGTTCTCGCGCTCGATCATCAGATATTGGCCAGCGTGGTAGCGCGGCGGCTTGCCGGCCGGTGCCCGCAGGCGCACACGAAAGGTATCGCCACCGACGTCCCGGCATTCGATGACCTGACACGACACGCTGCGCACAGGCAGTTCTCCCAGCGCGAGCACGCCATCCCACAGCACGATGCAGTCTTCCAGCGGCTCCGCTATGCAAGTGTAGAACTCGCCGTGGTCGTGCACCTTGCCGGCCTGTTCGACCCGGCCTTCCACCAGCAGCGCCGCACACACGTGGCAATTGCCGTTGCGGCAGCTTTGCGGGCATTCGTAGCCCAGGCGCCGCGCACCATCGAGAATCCGCTCTCCGGGCTGTATCTCGAGCACCGCTCCGGAGGGCTGCAGGGTTACACGCATCAATCTATTCCTAACTGATTCCAGATGGCATCGATCCGTTGGGTGACGGCATCATCCTTGACGATGACGCGGCCCCACTCGCGAGTGGTTTCGCCCGGCCACTTGTGGGTGGCGTCCAGGCCCATCTTCGAGCCGAGCCCCGACACCGGCGAGGCGAAGTCGAGGTAGTCGATCGGCGTGTTGTCGATCATCACCGTGTCGCGCTTGGGGTCCATGCGCGTGGTGATGGCCCAGATCACGTCGTTCCAGTCCCGAGCGTTGATGTCGTCGTCGGTGACGATAACGAACTTGGTGTACATGAACTGTCGCAAAAACGACCAGACACCCAGCATCACGCGCTTGGCATGCCCCGGATACGACTTCTTCATCGTCACCACGGCCATGCGGTACGAGCAGCCTTCCGGCGGCAGGTAGAAGTCGGTGATCTCCGGGAACTGCTTTTGCAGGATCGGCACGAACACTTCATTCAGCGCCACGCCGAGAATCGCCGGCTCATCCGGCGGACGGCCGGTGTAGGTGCTGTGGTAAATCGGTTTGATCCGGTGGGTGATGCGCTCGACGGTGAACACCGGGAAGCTGTCGACTTCGTTGTAATAACCGGTGTGGTCGCCGTACGGGCCTTCATCGGCCATCTCGCCGGGATGGATCACGCCTTCAAGGATGATTTCGGCAGTGGCCGGCACTTGCAGGTCGTTGCCACGGCACTTCACCAGTTCCGTGCGGCTGTCGCGCAGCAGACCGGCGAAGGCATATTCAGAGAGGCTGTCCGGCACCGGAGTAACGGCGCCGAGAATGGTCGCCGGATCCGCGCCAAGGGCCACGGACACCGGGAACGGCTGGCCCGGGTGCTTCTCGCACCACTCACGGAAATCCAGCGCGCCGCCACGGTGGCTGAGCCAGCGCATGATGACCTTGTTGCGACCGATCACTTGCTGACGGTAGATGCCAAGGTTCTGCCGATCCTTGTTCGGACCTTTGGTGACCGTCAGGCCCCAAGTGATCAGCGGCGCCACGTCGCCCGGCCAGCAGGTCTGCACCGGCAGCATCGCCAGATCGACGTCATCACCTTCGATGACCACTTCCTGGCACGGCGCGTCTTTGACGACTTTCGGCGCCATCGCGATGATCTTGCGGAAGATCGGCAGCTTCGACCACGCGTCTTTCAAGCCCTTCGGTGGCTCCGGCTCCTTGAGGAACGCCAGCAGCTTGCCGATTTCGCGCAGCTCGCTGACCGACTCGGCGCCCATGCCCATGGCGACCCGCTCGGGAGTACCGAACAGGTTGCCGAGCACCGGGATGTCGTAACCGGTCGGTTTCTCGAACAGCAGCGCCGGCCCCTTGGCCCGCAGCGTGCGGTCGCACACCTCGGTCATTTCCAGCACCGGCGAGACGGGAATCTGGATGCGTTTCAACTCTCCGCGCTGCTCAAGCTGCTGCACGAAATCCCGAAGATCCTTGAATTTCATTGACGATGGCACCCTCAAAATAGGCGTACATCCTACCTGCTATGCCGGTCGCTGGCAGCCCGTCACTGCTTACTTGGCTGCATTCGCCTGACCTTTTCCGAGATTTGCCCTGGCCTGCAGGCCGACAAACAGCGGTTCGAGGATCGGCGCCACGAAGCGCGCACCGACTTCCGACAGGTGATTGTCATCGGTGTACAGCGAGTAACCACCGAGCTCGGCACGGCACAGGCCGCTTTCATCGCACAGCTTCGGCGCCGGATCGATGACTCGCACCGCCGGGTCTTTTGCCAGATCGGCGAACAGCTGACTGATGAACGCCTGGCGCTTGTGGTGTTCGGCGACATTCAGCCCGACGTCATCCACCGGGCGATCCAGCATCGCCAGCCGCGTCAGGCGGTACGGCGGACTGAACGCCTGCAACGGCACCTCTTTCACCAGCCAGACCCGATGCCCGCCTGCCCGCAACTGCGCCACCCGTGCACGAAGGCCTTCGGCCAGACGCTGCTCGGCGATGACCCGGTCGTAATGTCCGTCGGCTGCTTTCAATGCGTGATCCAGGCCACTTTTCGTGTCGCCATAGAGATACAGGCTCCAGCGCGCGACCAGCACCACATCGCTGACGTTCTGCGGCTTGAGTGCCTGTTCGACCCGCTGATTGAACCGTGCGCAGCGGGCGTCATGTTCAATTCCCGCCACCGGAACGCAACCGGCCGAACTGGCGAGGATTACGCTGACACCATGGGCTTGGGCGCCATCGTCGAATATCGGAATCAGCGCCGTGGCATGGCTGTCACCCCAGACCAGCGCACGTGACGGGCGGTCCTGCTGGCCGTAGCGGCAGAACAGTTTGTCATCCGGCGTCTTGTCGTCGGCCAGGCATGCCATCAGTTCCGGCCGCCATTCGCGGCCCTTGGCGTATTGCAGCGCCTGATCGGACAGGCGCCACGGCAGGCCATCGGTCCAGCGCAGGGTTTGCCCTGCCAGCCCGAGCACCAGCACGCCGCAGGCACCCGCCAGGAGAATCTGCCGACGCCCGGCCAGCAAACGCCGCTCGCGAAACGGCGTCTCGACGAATTTCCACGACAGATAACCCAGCACCAGGGTCAGCAGGATCAGCCCGGCACTGTCGAAGGCGCTCGGTTCCTCGACGCTGGCGTAGCTGGAAAACACGAACACCGGCCAGTGCCACAGGTACCAGGAATAGGAAATCAGACCCAGGCCGACCATGACACGGCTGCTCAAGAACTGGCCCACCCAGGTCTGGCGATGACCGTTGGCCAGGATCAGCAGCACCACGCCCAGTACCGGCAACAATGCGGCCGCGCCGGGGAACGGTGTGCGCTTGTCGAAACCGGCGATGGCCAACAGAATCAGGCCCATGCCCAACAGGCTCAGCCCCTGCGCCGCCACCGGCTTGAGGCGCCACGCGTGTTTCGGCGCAATCGCGAGCATCGCACCGGCCAACAGCTCCCATGCGCGCATCGGCAACAGAAAGAAGGCTTTTTCCGGGTGATGATGGACCGCCCAGACGCTCAACCCGAACGACACGAGCAGCACACCAAACAGCGCCAGCCGCCAGTGTTTCAAGCGGCTCGACATCAGGGTCAGCAACAGCGGGAAGACGATGTAGAACTGCTCCTCCACCGCCAGCGACCAGGTATGCAGCAGCGGTTTGAGATCAGAGGCAACATCGAAATAGCCGTCCTGGCGCATGAACAGGATGTTCGAGACGAACATCACCTGATAGCGCACCGAGCGCCCGAGTTCTTCGTAGTCCTTGGGCGCCAGCAGGAACCAACCCACCGCCAGCACCGCAATGATCATCGCAAACAGCGCCGGCAGAATCCGCCGCGCTCGCCGCGACCAGAACTCGACGAAGCTGAACCGGCCGGCCTGGCGCTGGTTCCAGATGATCGATGTGATGAGGTAGCCGGAGATCACGAAAAACACGTCCACGCCGACAAAACCGCCGGTAATTCCGGGGACGCCAAAATGGAACAACACCACGGCAATTACAGCGACTGCGCGCAAGCCGTCGATATCCCTTCGATAAGCGAGTGTGCTCATAAATCTTTAATGCCAATCATATGGTTGTTTTTTGTACAGCCTTCCCATCACGAGCGCTGTTTCCTGTTGTGCCAACCCACTGACCTTAGCTGATCGAAAACCTCCCATTATTTGTACAAAAAACAGGCAAAAAAAATGGCGCCCCCTGAGGGACGCCATTTCTGGACTCGACCGACGATGTTACTTGCGCTTCATCGACAGGAAGAATTCGTCGTTGGTCTTGGTCGTTTTCAGCTTGTCGACCAGGAACTCGATGGCGGCGACTTCGTCCATCGGGTGCAGCAGCTTGCGCAGAATCCACATACGCTGCAGTTCGTCGTCGGCAGTCAACAGCTCTTCGCGACGGGTACCGGACTTGTTGATGTTGATGGCCGGGAACACACGCTTCTCGGCGATACGACGGTCCAGTGGCAGCTCCATGTTGCCGGTGCCCTTGAACTCTTCGTAGATCACTTCGTCCATCTTCGAGCCGGTTTCAACCAGCGCGGTGGCGATGATGGTCAGCGAGCCGCCTTCTTCGATGTTGCGCGCAGCGCCGAAGAAACGCTTCGGTTTCTCCAGGGCATGGGCATCGACACCACCGGTCAGCACCTTGCCGGAGCTCGGGATCACGGTGTTGTAGGCACGGGCCAGACGGGTGATGGAGTCGAGCAGGATCACCACGTCTTTCTTGTGTTCGACCAGGCGCTTGGCCTTCTCGATCACCATTTCAGCCACTTGCACGTGACGGGTCGGCGGCTCGTCGAAGGTCGAGGCAACCACTTCGCCGCGCACGGTGCGCTGCATTTCGGTCACTTCTTCCGGACGTTCGTCGATCAACAGCACGATCAGGTGAACTTCAGGATTGTTACGGGCGATGTTCGCTGCGATGTTCTGCAGCATGATCGTTTTACCGGCTTTCGGCGGTGCAACGATCAGACCGCGCTGGCCTTTGCCGATCGGAGCGCACAGGTCGATCACACGACCGGTCAGGTCTTCGGTGGAACCGTTGCCGGCTTCCATCTTCATGCGCACGTTCGGGAACAGCGGGGTCAGGTTCTCGAAGAGAATCTTGTTCTTCGCGTTCTCAGGACGATCGAAGTTGATCGTGTCGACCTTGAGCAGGGCGAAATAACGCTCGCCTTCCTTCGGAGGGCGGATCTTGCCAACGATGGTGTCACCGGTGCGCAAGTTGAAACGGCGGATCTGGCTCGGCGAGACGTAGATGTCGTCAGGGCCAGCGAGGTAGGAAGCGTCAGCGGAGCGCAGGAAGCCGAAGCCGTCCTGGAGAATCTCCAGCACGCCATCACCGGAGATTTCCTCACCGCTTTTAGCGTGCTTTTTCAGCAGGGAGAAAATCACGTCCTGCTTGCGCGAACGGGCCATATTTTCTATGCCCATCTGTTCGGCCAATTCGAGCAGTTCGGTAATCGGCTTTTGCTTGAGTTCAGTCAGATTCATATAGGAATGACGTAATCATTTATGGAGGGGGGAAATTAAGCTTTTGGCTTAATGAGGCCGCGCCGCGGAGAAGGCGACAGGATCGCGTACTTATTCGAAAAGGAGTGCGTCGGCGACGGCTAGCAGGGGGCAGTGGAGAAACCAGTGCGGGGCCGAATGTATCACCTGAGTTTCGGAGCGTCTAGCCCTGAATACGCAAAAAGCCCCGCAATTTGCGGGGCTTTTTGAGGACAATCTTTACAGCGACGCTTAGATGTTGGCGTCGAGGAAAGCAGCCAGTTGCGACTTCGACAGAGCGCCGACCTTGGTCGCTTCCACGTTGCCGTTCTTGAACAGCATCAGGGTCGGAATACCACGAACGCCGTGCTTGGCAGGGGTTTCCTGGTTTTCGTCGATGTTCAGTTTGGCAACAGTCAGCTTGCCTTTGTAAGTCTCTGCAATCTCGTCCAGAACCGGAGCGATCATTTTGCAAGGGCCGCACCATTCAGCCCAGTAGTCGACCAGGACAGCGCCTTCGGCCTTGAGTACGTCGGCTTCGAAGCTAGCGTCGCTAACGTGTTTGATCAGATCGCTGCTCATGGAATTCTCCAGGTTGTAAGCAAAAAAACGTGGCCCATCATAGCCGCCCTTCCCTTGTTCAGGAAGCCGCAGATGATTGAGTCTTGCTATGGCACTCGATGAGTTTGGGTATAGCTCAAGTCACGCGCTGGCGGGGGCGATGAAGGAAATTCCGGTGCGCAGCGCCGCGTTGCGCACATGCTCCTGCATGGCTTTCTGCGCGGAGGCGGAAGCCCGGCGGGCCAGGGCGCGGAGGATCTTGCGGTGTTCCTGCCAGGTTTCCATGGCCCGTTCGGCACGGATGAACGGTAGTTTCTGGCTCTCCAGAAAGATGTCGGCGCTGGCGGTGAGGATGCTCAGCATCGCCTGATTGCCGCTGGCCAGCAGGATCCGCCGGTGGAATTCGAAATCCAGTTTCGCCGCCGCCTCGAAGTCGCCGGCACGCAGTTGCTCGCGCATGGCGGCGACGTTGTCTTCCAGTTCGTCCAGATCAAACGTGCTCAGCGTCACCGCCGCCAGACCCGCCGCAAAGCCTTCCAGCGCGTAGCGCAACTGAAAGATTTCCAGCGGCGAAGCCTGGGCTGCAAACGGCCAGGCCGGTGCACCCTCGCCGCGCGGCAACTCGACCGGCGCCTGCACGAACACACCTTTGCCCGGCTGAATGCTGACCACACCCAGCGCACTCAAGGACGACAACGCCTCACGCAACGACGCGCGACTGACGCCCAGCTGAACCGCCAGATCCCGTTGCGAAGGCAGCGCATCGCCGGGGCCGAAGCCCTGCTCGGTAATCAGTTTGCGGATCGCTTGCAGCGCCACTTCGGGTACGGCGCGGGAGATCGAGTTCATGGTTTTCCAGATGGACCAGGCCAAGGTGCGGCCAGTTGTAAAGCTATTCGAGGCATCAGGCAAGTCGTGCCCCAGCGGGGTTCGACGGTGCGCGTCGATGCGCTATCGCAGTGCGAAACCCGACCTGACTGTTCAGACCAGTAAGACCGAACAAACCCGCTAAACCCGTGGCTTTGCGGGACCGAACCGCTGTCTTGGCACGGCCCGTGCTCTGTCCGATCGCAGAATTCACTTCCCGCCGATCCGGAGATTGTTCATGACGAAGCGTTACAGCGCCCTCCTCGCCGCCCTGTTTGCCGGTCTGATGCTGAGCCAGGCCCCCGCCCATGCCGACGGTCTGGATGACGTGGTCAAACGCGGCACCTTGAAAGTCGCGGTGCCTCAGGACTTCCCGCCGTTCGGTTCGGTCGGCCCGGACATGAAGCCGCGCGGCCTTGATATCGACACCGCGAAACTGCTGGCCGAACAGCTCAAGGTCAAACTCGAACTGACCCCGGTCAACAGCACCAACCGCATTCCGTTCCTCACCACCGGCAAGGTCGACCTGGTGATTTCCAGCCTCGGCAAAAACCCCGAGCGCGAAAAAGTCATCGATTTCTCCCGTGCCTATGCGCCGTTCTACCTCGCCGTGTTCGGTCCGCCGGACGCAGCGGTCAGCACCCTCGACGACCTCAAGGGCAAGACCATCAGCGTCACCCGGGGCGCCATCGAAGACATCGAGCTGACCAAGGTCGCTCCCGAAGGCGTGACCATCAAGCGCTTCGAAGACAACAATTCGACCATCGCCGCCTACCTCGCAGGGCAAGTCGACCTGATCGCCAGCGGCAACGTGGTGATGGTCGCAATCAGCGAAAAGAATCCGAAACGCGTCCCCGCGCTGAAAGTGAAGCTCAAGGATTCGCCGGTCTACGTCGGCGTGAACAAGAACGAGCCGGCGCTGCTGGGCAAGGTCAACGAGATCCTGGCCACCGCCAAGGCTGACGGCGCGCTGGAAAAGAACGCGCAGACCTGGCTCAAAGAGCCGCTGCCGGCCGACCTCTGACCGGAGACGCGGGAGACTTTCATGGCCTATCAGTTCGATTTCTTGCCGGTGGTGGAAAACACCGACCTGCTGCTGCGCGGGGCGTTGTTCACCCTTGAGCTGACGGCCATCGGCGCGCTGCTCGGGGTTGGCGTGGGTATCGTCGGGGCGCTGGTGCGGGCGTGGGAGATCCGCCCGTTCTCGACGATCTTCGGCGTTTATGTGGAGTTGATCCGCAACACGCCGTTCCTGGTGCAGCTGTTCTTCATCTTCTTCGGCCTGCCGTCCCTCGGCGTGCAGATTTCCGAGTGGCAGGCGGCGGTTCTAGCGATGGTGATCAACCTCGGTGCGTACTCGACCGAGATCATCCGCGCCGGCATCCAGGCGATTCCGCGCGGCCAGCTGGAAGCCGCGGCGGCATTGGCGATGAGCCGTTTCGAAGCGTTCCGCCATGTGGTGCTGTTGCCGGCGCTGGGCAAGGTCTGGCCGGCGCTGAGCAGCCAGATCATCATCGTCATGCTCGGCTCGGCGGTGTGTTCGCAGATCGCCACCGAGGAGTTGAGCTTCGCCGCCAACTTCATTCAGTCGCGCAACTTCCGCGCGTTTGAAACCTACGCCCTGACCACCCTCATTTATCTGTGCATGGCGCTGCTGATCCGTCAGCTGTTGAACTGGCTCGGCCGCCGTTACCTGTCGAAAAGCAGCGCAAGGAGCAGCCAATGAGCGACTTCACGTTCTGGGACATCCTGCGCAACCTGCTGACCGGCCTGCAATGGACGCTGGCGTTGTCGCTGGTGGCGTTCATCGGCGGCGGGATCGTAGGGTTACTGATCCTGATCATGCGCATCTCGAAAAACCCGCTGCCCAGCAGCATCGCCCGCACCTGGATCGAACTGTTCCAGGGCACCCCGCTGTTGATGCAGCTGTTTCTGGTGTTCTTCGGCGTGGCGCTGGCCGGGGTGGAGATTTCGCCGTGGATGGCGGCGGCGATTGCCCTGACGCTGTTCACCAGCGCCTACCTGGCAGAGATCTGGCGAGGTTGCGTCGAGGCGATTCCCAATGGTCAGTGGGAGGCTTCGTCGAGCCTGGCATTGAATCCGCTGGAGCAACTGCGCTACGTGATCCTGCCGCAGGCGCTGCGCATCGCCGTGGCGCCGACCGTGGGTTTCTCGGTGCAAGTGGTCAAGGGCACTGCCGTAACCTCGATCATCGGTTTCACCGAGTTGACCAAGACCGGCGGCATGCTCGCCAACGCCACCTTCGAACCGTTCATGGTCTACGGCCTCGTCGCCCTGGGCTACTTCCTGCTCTGCTACCCCCTGTCCCTCAGTGCGCGCTACCTGGAAAGGAGACTGCATGCCTCTGCTTAGAATTTCCGCCCTGCATAAATACTACGGCGATCACCACGTGCTCAAAGGCATCGACCTGAGCGTCGAGGAAGGCCAGGTGGTGGCGATCATCGGCCGCAGCGGCTCGGGCAAGTCCACCCTGCTGCGCACCCTCAACGGTCTGGAGTCGATCAACGACGGTGTGATCGAAGTCGACGGCGAATACCTCGACGCCGCCCGCGCCGACCTGCGCAGCCTGCGACAGAAAGTCGGGATGGTGTTTCAGCAGTTCAACCTGTTCCCGCACCTGACGGTGGGCGAAAACGTGATGCTCGCACCGCAGGTGGTGCAGAAAGTGCCCAAGGCCAAGGCGCAAGAGCTGGCGCGGCGGATGCTGGAGCGCGTGGGTCTGGGTGAAAAGTTCGATGCCTTCCCCGAGCGTCTATCCGGCGGCCAGCAGCAGCGCGTGGCGATTGCCCGGGCGCTGGCGATGTCGCCCAAGGTGCTGTTGTGCGACGAGATCACCTCGGCGCTGGACCCGGAACTGGTCAACGAAGTGCTGAGCGTGGTCCGCCAGCTCGCGAAAGAAGGCATGACGCTGATCATGGTCACCCACGAAATGCGCTTCGCCCGGGAAGTCGGGGACAAACTGGTGTTCATGCATCAGGGCAAGGTGCACGAAGTGGGGGACCCGAAAGTGCTGTTTGCCGATCCGCAGACGCCGGAGCTGGCGAACTTCATTGGCACTGTGGAAGCAACTGCCTGAAGGATTTTCAGGGACTTTTTTGGCCTCATCGCGGGCGAGCCCGCTCCCACAGGGTTCTCTGGCGGGATACGGTTTTGTGTTCGACACGAAACCTGTGGGAGCGGGCTTGCCCGCGAATGGCCGCGCCGCAGTCTTGAGACTTTATGCGCTGAATCAAGGGTTTGAACCATGCGCGTTGGCGGCAGCGTTTGATCGTGGCACGATGTCGGGGTTATCGACCGAGACCCCCTGACCATGCCCCAATCCCAAGCCAAGAATCTGTCCCTGATCGCCGCGATCGACCTGGGCTCCAACAGCTTCCATATGGTCGTGGCCAAGGCCCAGAACGGCGAAATCCGCATTCTCGAGCGGCTCGGTGAAAAGGTTCAACTGGCCGCCGGCATCGACGATGAGCGCCAGCTCAACGAAGAATCCATGCAGCGCGGGCTCGACTGCCTCAAGCGCTTTGCCCAACTGATCAACGGCATGCCGTTGGGCGCCGTGCGGATCGTCGGCACCAACGCCCTGCGCGAGGCGCGCAACCGTGGCGAGTTCATCCGCCGCGCCGAAGAAATCCTCGGCCATCCGGTGGAAGTCATCTCCGGCCGTGAAGAGGCCCGTCTGATCTACCTTGGCGTGTCCCACACCCTCGCCGACACTCCAGGCAAACGCCTGGTCGCCGACATCGGCGGCGGCAGTACCGAATTCATCATCGGCCAGCGTTTCGAACCGCTGCTGCGCGAAAGCCTGCAAATGGGCTGCGTGAGTTTCACCCAGCGCTATTTCAAGGACGGCAAGATCACCCCGGCCCGCTACGCCCAGGCATACACGGCGGCGCGGCTGGAAATCATGAGCATCGAACACGCCCTGCACCGCCTGACCTGGGATGAGGCCATCGGCTCCTCGGGCACCATCCGCGCCATCGGCCTGGCGCTGAAGGCCGGCGGTCACGGCACCGGCGAAGTGAATGCCGAAGGTCTGGCGTGGCTCAAGCGTCGCCTGTTCAAACTCGGCGATGTCGAAAAAATCGATTTCGAAGGGATCAAGCCTGATCGCCGCGCGATTTTCCCGGCAGGTCTGGCGATTCTCGAAGCGATCTTCGACGCCCTCGAACTGCAACGCATGGATCACTGCGAAGGCGCGCTGCGTGAAGGCGTGCTGTATGACCTGCTGGGCCGCCATCACCACGAAGACGTGCGCGAACGTACGCTGACCTCGCTGATGGAGCGCTACCACGTCGACCTGGAACAGGCCGCACGGGTTGAGCGCAAAGCCTTGCACGCCTTCGATCAAGTCGCCGTGGACTGGGAGCTGGACGACGGCATCTGGCGCGAACTGCTGGGCTGGGCAGCGAAAGTGCACGAAGTCGGGCTCGACATTGCGCACTACCACTACCACAAGCACGGCGCCTACCTGATCGAGCACTCGGACCTCGCCGGTTTCTCCCGCGAAGACCAGCAGATGCTCGCCCTGCTGGTGCGTGGCCACCGCCGCAACATCCCCAAGGACAAGTTCGCCGAGTTCGGCGACGACGGCGACAAGCTGATCCGTCTGTGTGTGCTGCTGCGTTTCGCCATCCTGTTCCACCACATTCGTGGCACCCAGGCGATGCCGCAGGTTGCGCTGCATGCCAACGGCAACAACCTCGATGTGGAATTCCCGGAGAACTGGCTGGATGAAAACCAGCTGACCCAGGCCGACTTTGGCCTTGAGGCCGAGTGGCTGACCCGGGTTGGCGTTGTCCTGACCGTGCACTGAGTAACGGGCAGGCACAAAAAAGGCGATCCGGATGGATCGCCTTTTTTATGCCTTTGAAACCTGCGGTCAGCTACTGACCGGCAGAATCGGGCTGCCCAAGCGCTCCAGCAACGTCGCCTGGGCACTGCGCGGGTTCTGGTTGCCGGTCGGCGTGTTGCGGATGTAGCGGCCGTCCGATTGCAGGCTCCAGCTGTGGGTGTTGTCGGTCAGGTACAGCTCCAGCTCTTTCTTGACCCGGGTCAGCAGCTTCTTGCCTTCCACCGGGAAGCAAGTCTCGACGCGCTTGTCGAGGTTGCGCTCCATCCAGTCGGCACTGGACAGGAACATCTGCTCCTCGCCACCGTTGAGGAAGTAGAACACCCGGGTGTGCTCGAGGAAGCGGCCGATGATCGAGCGCACGTGAATGTTGTGCGAAACCCCGGCGATGCCCGGACGCAGGCAGCACATGCCGCGCACCACCAGGTCGATGCGCACGCCGGACTGGCTGGCCTTGTACAGCGCGCGGATGATCTTAGGATCGGTCAGCGAGTTGAACTTGGCGATGATGTGCGCCGGCTTGCCGTCGAGCGCGAATTGCGTTTCGCGGGTGATCATGTCGAGCATGCCCTTCTTCAGGGTGAACGGCGCATGCAGCAGCTTCTTCATGCGCAGCGTCTTGCCCATGCCGATCAACTGGCTGAACAGTTTGCCGACGTCTTCGCACAAGGCGTCGTCGGAAGTCAGCAGGCTGTAGTCGGTGTACAGACGGGCGTTGCCGGCGTGGTAGTTACCGGTGCCGAGGTGCGCGTAACGCACGATCTCGCCCTGCTCGCGGCGCAGGATCAGCATCATCTTGGCGTGGGTCTTGAAGCCGACCACGCCGTAGATCACCACTGCACCCGCCGCTTGCAGACGGCTGGCCAGTTGCAGGTTGGATTCTTCGTCGAAGCGCGCACGCAGCTCGATGACCGCCGTCACTTCCTTGCCGTTACGCGCGGCGTCTACCAGCGCATCGACGATTTCCGAGTTGGCGCCGGAGCGGTACAGGGTCTGGCGCACGGCCAGAACGTGCGGGTCCTTGGCGGCCTGGCGCAGCAGGTCGACCACCGGGGTGAACGACTCGAACGGGTGCAGCAGCAGGATGTCCTGCTTGCTGATCACGCTGAAAATGTTCTCGCTGTTCTGCAGCAGTTTCGGAATCTGCGGCGTGAACGGCGTGTATTGCAGCTCCGGATGGCTGTCCAGACCGGTGATGCTGAACAGACGCGTCAGGTTCACCGGACCGTTGACCTGATACAGCTCGGTCTCGCTCAGGTTGAACTGCTTGAGCAGGTAGTCCGACAGGTGTTTCGGGCAGGTATCGGCAACTTCCAGGCGCACGGCATCCCCGTAACGACGGGAGAACAACTCGCCACGCAGGGCACGGGCCAGGTCTTCGACGTCTTCGGAATCGAGCGCAAGGTCGGCGTTTCGGGTCAGACGGAACTGGTAGCAGCCTTTTACCTTCATGCCCTGGAACAGGTCATCGGCGTGGGCGTGGATCATCGACGACAGGAACACATAGTTGTCGCCAGGGCCGCCGACTTCTTCCGGCACCTTGATGATCCGCGGCAGCAGACGCGGTGCCGGGATGATCGCCAGACCGGAGTCGCGACCGAAGGCGTCGATGCCTTCGAGCTCGACGATGAAGTTCAGGCTCTTGTTCACCAGCAACGGGAACGGGTGCGTCGGGTCGAGGCCGATCGGGGTGATGATCGGCGCGATCTCGTCGCGGAAATAGCGGCGCACCCAGGTCTTTAGCTTGGTCGTCCAGTTGCGACGACGGATGAAGCGCACCTGATGCTTTTCCAGCTCCGGCAGCAGGATGTCGTTGAGGATCGCGTACTGGCGGTCGACGTGACCGTGCACCAGCTCGCTGATGCGGGCCAGTGCCTGATGCGGTTGCAGGCCGTCGGCGCCGGCCTGTTCACGGGCGAAGGTGATTTGTTTCTTGAGGCCGGCGACGCGGATTTCGAAGAATTCGTCGAGGTTGCTGGAGAAGATCAGCAGGAACTTCAGCCGCTCCAGCAACGGGTAGGACTCGTCCAGCGCCTGTTCCAGCACGCGGATGTTGAACTGCAGTTGCGACAATTCACGGTGGATGTACAGGCTGCTGTCATCCAGGCCGGGAATCGCGATCGCCGGAACCGCCGCGGCGGGCTCGGTTGCCGGCGCGGGTGGCGCAGGCTCCAGTTCCGGCGGGGTTTCGGTAATCTGCTCGACCACGGGTTGAGCTTCTTTTACGGCAACTTCAGTGAGTCCTTCGGTATTCATCGAATGTTCCTGGGAGGGCTATTTCTGCTCTCGTAACAATTGAGCGGCACGGACAGCAAAGTAAGTCAGGATGCCATCAGCGCCGGCACGTTTAAAGGCGGTCAGGGATTCGAGGATCACGCCTTCGCTCAACCAGCCATTCTGGATTGCCGCCATGTGCATGGCGTATTCGCCGCTGACCTGATAGACGAAGGTCGGCACTTTGAAGGCATCTTTTACCCGGAACAAAATGTCCAGGTACGGCATGCCGGGTTTGACCATGACCATGTCCGCGCCTTCAGACAAGTCCGCGCCCACTTCGTGCAGCGCTTCGTCGCTGTTGGCCGGGTCCATCTGATAGGAGGCCTTGTTCGCCTTGCCCAGGTTCGCGGCCGAACCCACGGCATCGCGGAACGGGCCGTAATAGGCGCTGGCGTACTTGGCCGAGTAGGCCATGATCCGCACGTTGACGTGACCGGCCAGCTCCAGCGCTTCGCGGATCGCCTGAATGCGGCCGTCCATCATGTCCGACGGGGCAACCACCTGGGCGCCCGCAGCGGCGTGGGACAAGGCCTGTTTGACCAGTGCATCGACGGTGATGTCGTTCTGCACATAGCCTTCTTCATCGAGTATGCCGTCCTGACCGTGGGTGGTGAACGGGTCGAGGGCGACGTCGGTGATCACGCCCAGCTCGGGGAATCGGTCACGCAGCGCGCGGGTGGCGCGCTGGGCAATACCTTCGGGATTCCAGGCTTCGGCGGCATCGAGGGATTTGAGTTCGGGCGGGGTAACCGGGAACAACGCCAGCGCCGGAATCCCCAGTTCGACCCATTTGGCGGCTTCTTCAAGCAGCAGGTCGATGGTCAGGCGTTCGACACCCGGCATCGAGGCCACCGCTTCGCGGCGGTTTTCACCGTCGAGCACGAACACCGGCAGGATCAGGTCATCGACCGTCAACACATTCTCACGCACCAGCCGCCGGGAAAAATCATCACGGCGATTGCGACGCAGGCGGGTGGCAGGGAACAGACGGTTGGCTGGGGTAAAGCTCACGGCAGACTCCTGAGCCCGCGCAAACGGGCGAGCGTGACAGTTATAGACGGCCATTATGACGAACAGATGACAGTTGTGTGAGACCTGTGACGTGTAGTCGCATTCCATTCTCAGCGTAGGAATTGTTCACGTCGAGACACATTTCGACACTTTCCTGAATGTGTCCGAAGGGTTAGGCTGCGCGTTCATTTCGCCAGCACCCAGACAATGCTCCAACAATTTCTGCATGACTTCGGCTACTTTGCCCTGTTTCTCGGCACGTTTTTCGAAGGCGAAACCATCCTGGTGCTCGCGGGCTTCCTCGCGTTCCGTGAATACATGGACATCAAACTGGTGGTGGTCGTAGCGTTCTTCGGCAGCTATGCCGGCGATCAGCTGTGGTACTTCCTGGGCCGCAAGCATGGGCGCAAATTGCTGGCGCGCAAACCGCGCTGGCAGATGATGGGCGACCGCGCGCTGGAACACATCCGCAAGCACCCGGACATCTGGGTTCTGAGCTTTCGCTTCGTGTACGGCCTGCGCACGGTGATGCCGGTGGCGATCGGCCTGTCGGGCTATCCGCCGGGACGTTATCTGCTGCTCAACGGTATCGGCGCCGCGATCTGGGCCACCGCCCTGGCCGCTGCCGCCTACCACTTCGGCGCTGTGCTCGAAGGCATGCTCGGCAGCATCAAGAAGTATGAGTTGTGGGTGCTGGGCGCGCTGCTGGTGCTCGGCCTGGGCCTGTGGCTACGCCGCCGGTTCAAGAATGCCCGGCTGGCGAAAAAGGTCTACGAAGAAGAGCAGGCCGAGCAACTGGCCAAGGCCGAACGGCACCAAGCCGAAATGGCCAAGTCCGTCGACCCTAAGACGCCAGCCGAGTAAGTCGCTGGCGGCAGCAATACAGCCCGATGCCGCTGAGCAGGCTGTAACTGAGCAGGCCGACCCATATTCCCGGGCTGGCCGGCCACAGCCCGACCAGCGGCGCCAGCCACACCAGCGGCAGGTTCGATGCCAGCCGCAGCACTTCCATCTTTCCCGCCCACGGGCGATTCTCCAGGGCCACGCCCAACACGAACAAACCGAACGCCACCACGCCCCAGCCGAGCAGCAATGCAGCGGTGGGCAAACTGCGTTCCAGATTCAGCAGATAACTGCCCAGCGCCACATACACGCCGAACTGCAACCCCACGTACCACTGCTGACGACTGTCCAGGGGCACCTCGAATTTGCGGAACTGGCTCAGGTCCGGCTTGCTCATCGGGTACTTCGCCGCGACGTCCGCCGGGCGCCAGCCGGTGCGCATGAACCAGATCCGGATCTTGTCCCACACGCGTTCGGCCCGGCGCGCGTCATCCCATAGCTGCACGTAGAACTGCAGGTTGGCCCACAACGGATTCCAGCTCGCCAGCGGCGTGGTCACGCCGAAAATCACCGGCTCGTTGTCGTCCTCTTCCTGGAACGAGCCGAACATACGGTCCCAAATAATGAACACCCCGCCGTAGTTGCGATCCATGTAGAGAGCGTTCTGTGCATGGTGGGCCCGATGATTGGACGGCGTGACGAAGCACCACTCGAACCAGCCGAGCTTGGGAATGTGCCGGGTGTGGACCCAGAACTGATACAGCAGATTCAGCGCCGCGACAGTGACGAACACCAGCAACGGCACCCCGAGTACCGCCATCGGCAGGTAGAAAATCCAGCCCAGCAGAAACCCGGTGCTGGTCTGGCGCAAGGCCGTGGAAAGGTTGTAGTCCTCGCTCTGGTGATGCACCGAATGCGCGGCCCAGAGGATGTTGCGTTCATGGCCCATGCGATGCAGCCAGTAATAGCAGAAGTCATACAAGACAAAGGCAAACACCCAGACCCAGACGCTGTCCGCGGGCAACCTGACCAGCGCCAGATGCTCCAGGGCAAACGCATAGGTCACCAGGCCCACACCCTTGGTCAACAGGCCGGTGGTGGTCGACAACACCCCGGTGCTGATGCTGTTCACCGCATCGGCCAGGCGATAGTTGCTCACCCCGCGGCAGCGGTCGGCGATGAGCTCCGCCGCCATCAATACGAAGAAGAACGGCACCGCATACAGAATGAAGTTCATGTCGCGCCCTGATCGAGATCCGTGTGGACAGATCCTAGGTGTAGCCGCGGCTTGCCCCTATGGCAACGAACGCCAATTTAGTGGACATTTAACGCCATGAATCTGGAGAGAAACCCATGAGCAAAAAAGTTGCAGTGATCCTGTCCGGTTGCGGCGTGTACGACGGCGCCGAGATCCACGAGAGCGTCATCACCCTGCTGCGCCTCGACCAGCGCGGCGCCCAGGTGCAGTGCTTCGCCCCGAACATCGCGCAATTGCATGTGATCAACCACCTGACCGGTGAAGAAATGCCTGAATCGCGAAACGTGCTGGTGGAATCGGCACGCATCGCCCGGGGCAACGTCAAGGATCTGCGTGAGGCCGATGTCGAGGACTTCGATGCGCTGATCGTGCCCGGCGGTTTCGGTGCAGCGAAGAACCTGTCGAACTTCGCCATCGAAGGCGCGGGCTGCACCGTGCAGCCGCAAGTGCTGGCGCTGGCCGAAGCCTTTGCCGAAGCGGGCAAGCCGGTGGGCCTGATCTGCATCTCGCCGGCGCTGGCCGCGAAGATCTACGGCCCGGGCGTGATCTGCACCATCGGCAACGACGCCGACACGGCCGCCGCCATGAACAAGATGGGCGCCACCCACGAAGACTGCGCGGTGACCGATATCATCGAAGACAAGGCGCGCAAACTGGTGACCACCCCGGCGTACATGCTGGCGCAGACGATCAGCGAGGCGGCTTCGGGGATCAACAAGCTGGTGGACCGCGTCCTCGAATTGACCCACGAAAACGACGTCTGACCTCTTGGTCGAATACAAAACCAATGTGGGAGCGGGCTTGCTCGCGAAGACGTCAGGTCAGACACCGATTCGTTGAATGACACACCGCCTTCGCGAGCAAGCCCGCTCCCACAAGGGATTTGTGTAATGTTCAGGGTTTGCGGGTGAGCCTGGTGAGGATCCGATCCAGCGCATTGGCGAACGCCTGCTTCTCCCGGTCACCGAACGGCGCCGGGCCACCGCTGACCTGGCCCTGTTCACGCAGGTCGGTGAACAGGTTGCGTGTCGCCAGCCGCTCGCCCATGTTCTGCGCGTCGAACTCCTTGCCTCGCGGGTCCAGCGCTGCAACACCCTTCTTCACCAGCCGGTCGGCCAGCGGGATGTCGCTGCAGATCACCAGTTCGCCCGGCACTGCGTGCTCCACCAGATAATCATCCGCCGCATCCGGGCCACTCGGCACCACGATCAGCTTGACGATCGCCAGCGCCGGTTTGCTCTGCGGCTGCCCCGCCACCAGCACCACTTCGAAGCGGCGCTTGAGGGCGAACTTCACCACCAGCTCCTTGGCCATCTTCGGGCAGGCGTCGGCGTCGATCCATACGCGCATCATCTCAAGCCGCCACGCGGCGCTTTTCCGCCACCCAACTGCGGCCATACAGCACGATGATCGCCGCAATCGCCACGGCCTGCGCCGTCAGCGAATAGGCATCGGCGTGAATCCCCAGCCAGTCGAAATCGAAGAACGCCACCGGCCGGGTGCCGAAGATCCCGGCTTCCTGCAACGCCTTAACGCCGTGGCCCGCGAACACCACCGACAATGCACAGAGCAGTGCTGCGTTGATGCTGAAGAACAGCGTCAACGGCAGTTTCGCCGAGCCGCGCAGGATCACCCACGCCAGACCGAACAGCAGCACCAGCGCCGTCGCACCGCCAGCGAGTACCGCGTTATGCCCGGCGGGACCGGCCTGCAGCCACAGGGTTTCGTAGAACAGGATCACTTCGAACAGCTCGCGGTACACCGAGAAGAACGCCAGGATCGCAAAACCGAAACGCCCGCCTCCGCCCACCAGACTCTGCTTGATGTAATCCTGCCAGGCCGCCGCGTGCCGACGGTCGTGCATCCACACCCCGAGCCACAACACCATGACGCTGGCGAACAGCGCCGTGGCGCCTTCGAGCAGTTCACGCTGGGAGCCGCTGACATCGATCACATACGCCGCCAGCGCCCAGGTGCCGAGGCCGGCGAGCAGCGCCAGCCCCCAGCCGACGTTGACGCTGCGCACCGCCGATTGCTGGCCGGTGTTGCGCAGGAACGCGAGGATCGCCGCCAGCACCAGAATCGCTTCCAGACCTTCGCGCAGCAGAATCAGCAAGCCGGAGATGTAGCTCAGCGACCAGCTCAGACCATCGCTGCCCAACAGGCCGGCGGATTCCTTGAGTTTGGCCTTGGCCGCGTCCAGACGCTGCTCGGCCTGCAACACCGGCAAGCCGTCCTGCAGCGATTGCCGATAGGCCATCAGGGATTTTTCGGTGTCCTTGCGTACGTTGGCGTCGACGTTGTCCAGCGAACTCTCGACCAGTTCGAAGCCTTCCAGATACGCCGCCACCGACAGGTCATAAGCCTGATCGTGCTCACCGGCGCGGTACGCCGCCAGGCTCTTGTCCAGGGTCGCGGCGGTGTAGTCGAGCAACTGCGCCGGACCGCGCTTGACCTGCGGCGGCTGCGCCCGCTGGACACGGAAGATCGCGGCGGCTCCAGGGCCTTCGGCGGCCTGCACTTCGGCCGGGGTCTGGCGGGCCAGGTCGGCGATGTTGTAGGTCTTGTCGGATTTGGCCGTGGCCGGATCGGCGCTGAACTGTGCGATATAGGTCGCCAGGTCCCAGCGCTGACGATCGTCCAGTTGATCGGCGAAGGCTGGCATGTCAGTGCCTTCCACGCCTTGGCCGAGGGTGCTGTAGATCGCGTAGAGGCTCAGGTGATCCATCCGCGCAGCGTCGCGCAGATTGGCCGGTGCCGGCGTCATGCCGAGACCCGCCGGGCCGTCGCCGGCACCCGTGTCGCCGTGGCACACCGAACAGTTTTGCGCGTACAGCGGCGCACCACGGGTCGGGTCGGGGGTGATGATCGGGGCCTGGCTGACTTCATAGGCCACCGCCAGTTTCGCCCCCAGTTGCCGGGCCTGACGGGCTACTTCCGCGCCGTCCTGTTTCGCCGTGATCGCGGCGTGCAAGGCAGTGACGCCCTGCTCCAGCGCCGCTTTCTCCGGTTTGGCCGGCAGGCCGGCGATCAGCCCTTGCAGCACCTGGGTGAATTCCAGTTGCTCACGGTATTCGCCATCGTCGATGACCTTGCCTGAATCCACCGTCGGCGGGTAATCGGCGCTGATGTAATCGAGCAGGTGCAGCGCTTGCGGCGCGCCTTCCACGGTGTCGGCCAGCAGATTGAAGCTGCTCAGGGCGCACAACGGGAACACCAGCCAGGCCAGGAATCGGGACGCGGCAGTCATGAATGAGTCTCAAGTGGAAATGCGAAGTTACATATTGTTCACGTCGTGGAAGATTCCCTCAAGCTTTCTTGGTGTTTCACCCTGCGGCCAATCAAATAGCCATCATCCGACCCTATAATCCGCTACCTCACTTGCGCCTATCGATCAAGGAAGTCTCCACGCCATGCGCCACAGCTTGCTCCTGCCCCTGTTGATCGCTGTCGTTGTCCAACTGAGCGGCTGCGGTGCGTATCGCAATTACGACCTGGAACTGGAGCAGACCTCCGACCAGTTGAAGGCCGGCAACATCGATGCCTCACTTGCCCTGATCGAGGCACACAATCCGGACGAAGAAAAAGACCTGCTCTACTACTTCGAAAAAGGCTCCGTACTCAGTGCCGGGGGTGAATTTGCACAGAGCCAGAACGCATGGCGCAGTGCCGAGAAAATAGTCATTGAGCGCCAGGACGCCATCGAGACGACGGGAGACAAGTTGCTGGCCGCGATGGGTGACCACTGGGGCAGCATCATCAACGACAAACTGCGCCGCTACGATGGCTACGACTACGAAAAAGTCATGCTGACCACGCAAATGGCCCTGAACCAGTTGGCCGTGAATGACTTCGACGGTGCCCGTGCGGATATCAAGAAAACCCACGAACGCGAAGCGTTGATCGCCCGGCAACGAGAGCGGGAATACGAGCGTGTCGAGGAGGCCGCCAAAAACCAGGGCGCGCGGGTGCATTACAAGGACTTGCAGGGTTACCCGGTCGTCATGCTGGACTCGCCTGCAGTCATCGCTCTGAAAAACGGCTATCAAAGTGCATTCAGTCACTATCTCGCCGGTTTCACCTATGAAGCGCTCGGGGAAAAAGATCTTGCTGCGCCGGGTTACCGGCAGGCGATCGAACTGCGGCCGGACATGGCGTTTTTTCAACAGGCCTTGCGCGATCTGGACGACCCGGGACGCAAAGCCGATGAAAGCGACGTGCTGATCATTGTGCAAAGCGGTCTGGCACCGGGCCGCAGTTCGGTCCGCGTGCCTTATCCCGTGAAGCTCGCGGACGGTCAGGTCATCGTCGCCAATGTGTCGTTTCCGGTGATGGTGGCGGACACGTCCACTGCACCGATCAACCAGCTCGGCATCGACGGACGGCAACAAAAGCTGATTGCGGTCAACAGCATCACTGACATGTCTCTGCGCACCCTGCGTGACGATATGCCCGGCATTATTCAACGCACGACGTATCGGGCATTTCTGGCGGCTGACGTTCAGGGCACCGACAACCGGAGAAACCCGGCCAAGGCCTCTTACGTCACCCGATACGACGGTTTCGAACAGGCGGACACCCGCGTCTGGCGCACGCTGCCGAACCTGACTCAGGTCACGCGCCTGCGCCTGAAAAAAGGCGACCACCTGATCAGCCTGCCAAACGCACCGGGGACTGCGCCGCTGAGAATCCGAATCGACCAGAACCATCAAGTCATTGGTGTTCGCGTCCTGGGCGACCGGGTATTTGCCAGCGGGAGTGCTTTCCAGACTGCCGATTCAGCGGCAGCCCGCGTGGTATCCGGCCTGAAATAAGTAATGGCACCTAACTGACCGGTGCTATTAAAAAGCTATTACATAGCCAGCATCGCCCGCTTATAATGCCGCGCCCGCGCTATCGCGTTGCGGCATTAAAGCTCCTCTTGTTATGAGGAATTGGCAGGAGGCCAGCGCCCCTGCCGATCGGTCCCAGCAGCCCGACCCGCACCCGAGGCTGTCGCTACTCATGGAAGAAGTACCCCATGGCATTTCGCGCCCCTACCCTGATCGCGCTCAGCGCTGTCACCCTGCTGTCCGGCTGTTCGGCGTTTCGCAACTACGATTCCGAACTGGCCCAGACCAACCAGCAACTGGCTACCGGCAACGTCGACGCCGCCCTGACCCTGCTGGAAAAGAACAACACCGGCCCGGACAAGGACCTGCTCTATTACTTCGAGAAGGGTGAACTGCTGCGCGCCAAGGGCGATCTGTCCGGCAGCCAGAATGCCTGGACCAGCGCCGACCAGGTGGTGGGCAAGTGGGAAGACTCGGTCAAGCTCGACACCGACAAGTACCTGGCCCAGTTCGGCAGTTTCCTGGTCAACGACAAGGTGCGCCGCTACGAAGGCTACGACTACGAAAAAGTCATGCTGACCACGCAGATGGCCCTGAACCTGCTGGCGGTCAATGATTTCGACGGCGCCCGCACCGCGATCAAGAAGACGCACGAACGTGAAGCGGTGATCGCCGACCTGCGCGACAAGGAATACCTCAAGAGCGAAGAGGAAGCCGAAAAGGAAGGCATCAAGACCGAGTACAAGGACTTGCAGGGCTACCCGGTCGCCAGCCTCGACGCGCCGGAAGTGGTCGGCCTGAAAAACAGCTACCAGAGTGCGTTCAGCCATTACCTGGCCGGTTTCGTATATGAAGCCCTGGGCGAGAAAGACCTCGCTGCGCCGGGCTATCGCAAGGCTGCCGAGCTGCGCCCGAACACCCCGCTGCTGGAGCAGGCGCTGGTCAACCTCGACAAGCCGGTCAAGAGCGACGACAGCGACATCCTGATCGTGGTGCAAAGCGGCCTGGCGCCGGCCCGCGACTCGATCCGAGTGCCACTGCCGCTGCCGATCTCCAACAACGTAGTAATCACTCCGCTGTCGTTCCCGATCATCAAACCTGACACCTCCACCGCGACATTCGCGCAGATCGGTGTCGATGGCCAACAGGTCGACCTGACCGCACTGAACAGCACCACCGCCATGTCCCGCCGCGCCCTGCGCGATGACATGCCGGGGATCATCCTGCGCACCACCGTGCGTGCGATCACCAAGGGTGTAGCGCAGAAGAAGATCAACGAAACCAACCCGCTTGCCGGTCTGGCGGTCGGTATTTCTTCAGCTGTGCTCGAAGGTGCCGATACCCGTACGTGGCGCACCCTGCCGGACACCACACAAGTGGTCCGTCTGCGTCTGAAAAAGGGCGAGCACCAGGTTACTCTGCCGAGCGCCGTCGGTGGTTCTCAGGTCAAGGTCACCGTCGATCAGCGTTACCAGGTGATCACCCTGCGCGCCGTCGGCAATCAGGTATTCGCCGCAGGCCTCGCCGCCCACGTGACCCCGAGCGCTGGCGCCACCGCCGTGGCCAGCCTCAAACAACCTTAAGAACGGAGTCTTTGCATGCGCTTCAAACTCATCGCCGTCGCCGCCCTCGCCCTTTTGGCGAGCGGCTGCGCCACCCCGCCACCACCTGAGCCGGGCAGCGCCGCGAGCAAGGTCGTGGCCATGGGCCCGCAGAAACACATCGTGGTCGGCGCGATGCGCGTGGCCCGCGAAAACGGTTTCATGACCGTCAACGTGCAGTTGAGCAACACGCTCAACAGCAACAAGACGTTCTACTACCGCTTCGCCTGGCTCGGCGCGGAAGGTTTCCCGATCGCCGAAGAAGAAGTCTGGAAGAGCCAGATGATGTACGGCGCCCAGACCAGCTTCATCCAGGGCATCGCCCCGACGCCGAAAGCCGTGGATTTCCGTCTGGAACTCAAGACGCCTTAAGCCCGACACCCTATTCCCGATTCAGAGAGCATTCCCATGTTTGCACGCTTTTCCTTCATCGCCGTCCTCGCCCTGCTGGCCTCCGGTTGCGCCAACACTTCGCCGACCCTGGGCAGCAAGAACATCAGCTACGGCGACACCAAGGCCGTTGAAACCGTGACCAACGAGTTCGGTTCGACCGACCTGCAGATGATCGCCGAGTCGATGACCCGTTCCCTGGCCCAGTCCGGCATTCTGCAGGGTCGTCCTGTGGTGCAGGTCTACGACGTGAAGAACAAAACCAGCGAATACATCGACACCCGCGAAATCACCACCAGCATCAAGACCCAGCTGATGAAGTCCGGCACCGCCCGTTTCGCCAGCGACAACACCGCGATGCAGAGCCAGGTCGACCAGCTCAAGCTGCAAAACCAGAGCGGCCTGTACAAGAAGAGCACCGTGGCCAAGACCGGCAACATGATCGCCGCAAAATACCGTCTTGAAGGTTCGATCAGCTCGATCGTCAAGCGCAGCAGCGACTACAAGGACGTCTTCTACAAATTCAGCCTGCAACTGATCGACGTTGAAAGCGGTCTGGCCGAGTGGATGGACGAGAAAGAGATCCGCAAAACCACGGAGCGTTAATCGATGCGCACATGGATTGGCATGATGGCCCTGGCTTGCGCGTTCAGCGTGCAGGCGGCCCCGAAAGTCGCGGTGACGGATCTGGCGTACCAGGAGCGTGTGGAGCAATACATCCACATCGTTTCGGCCCAGAGCAATTACCGCGAGGGTTATTACAGCGCCAGTGGGTCGTCGAGCTATAACGAGCTCGAAGCCACCACCAGCTACATCGAACAGACCGAACTGCGCAAGTTCACCGGTGACATCAAGGGTGAAATCCTGCGTACCGGCATGTTCCAGCTGGTGCAGGGCACGCCGTACACCGCGTCCTCCAAGGGTGACGTCTATGACGTGATCAAGCGGATCAAGGCCGGCAACTTCAAGGGTGCCGACTACGTGCTGTTCGGCACCGTGTCGGACATCGACTTCACCCAGGACGTGAACGAGCTGGCGAACACCGACAGCTATTCCGCCGTGCTGGGCCTGACGCTGGTGGCTGACTTCAGCCTGATCAACACCAAGACCTACGAAATCACCTCGGCCTTTACGGCGATGGGTGAGGCGCAGGACACCAAACTGGTGAACCACCGCGACATCAAGATCTCGCTCAATCGCCCACGGGTGGTGCGTGACGTCTCGAAGGCGCTGGGCGAAGACGTGGCCGGACAGCTGAGCATGCAGCTCGGCGGTGGCGGTTACGAGCAGCCGCGTGAACCGCAGCAGCGCAACAATCTGCCCCGTGATACAGCACCGGTAATTCTGCGCTGATCAACAGCCGCAAACGAAAAAGGCGACCTGAAAAGGTCGCCTTTTTTGTGCCTGCACGCTTTACGCGGCGGCTTTGCGCAACGTCGCCATGAACGCCGCGGCGCCAATGAACAGCCCGGCAAACGTGCGGTTCATGCGTTTCTGCTGGGTCGGTGTACGCAACAGGCGCAACACCTTCGACGCCAGACCGGTGTAGCCGGCCATGACGATCAGGTCGACCGCGATCATGGTCACGCCGATCACCACGTACTGGATCAGCAGCGGCGCATGCGGATTGATGAATTGCGGCAGCACCGCCAGCATGAACACCAGGGCCTTGGGGTTGCTGATGTTCACCAGAAAGCCACGGAACACCAGAGCCAGCGGTTTGCCGATCGGCCGGACCGCCGCGTCGTCACTCATGTCCATCGGCAGTGCGCGCCATTGTTTGATCGCGAGATAAACCAGGTAGGCGACACCGAACCATTTGATCGCATGGAACGCGGTGGCCGACGCGGTGAGGATCGCGCCGACACCGGCGCCGACGATGGCAATCTGCACAGCCAGGCCGATCTGCAGGCCCAGGGCATTCCAGTAACCGCGCCAGAAACCGTATTGCAGGCCACTGGACATCGACGCAATGGCGCCGGCACCCGGAGAAAGACTGATCACCCAGCAGGCGGCAAAAAACGCCAGCCATGTTTGAAGCTCCATCGCACACCTCGACTCGGACTCGTGACAATCCTCAAAGCTAATGCGGATTTGGCTGGATGACTACCGATTTTTTGCAGGATGTTGCGGCTGCCGACCAACGTGGCCGGCGCCCGATCACTTTTCGAAACCGCTGGAAGGGAAGACATCCGTGCCGCGCCAGCGGCGCACCGAACGCTGGAAGAACAGGCTGTTGGGCACTTGTACCATGGCGCTGCCGGTGCCGAGTTCTTCGGCTTCGATCAGCGTGGTGTAGAGCAGATTGATCGCCACCACCCGGCCTTTGACGCCGGGCTTGTCGGTGGTGTCGACCAGTTCGACCACATCGCCGAGTCGAAACGGGCCGACGGTAAAGATCAGAATCGCGCAGAGCAGGTTCGACAGCACGCTCCACATGGCGAAGAACGCCACCGCCGCCACTGCGACGAAACCCGACAACGCAGTCCAGAGCACCGTGGCCGACACCCCGAGGCGTTCCAGCACGAAGATCAGCGCGCTGCCCATGATCAGCCAGCGCAGACCGCCGCGCAGCGGCATCAGCAGTTGCGGCGGAAACGGATACTTCTCGCCCAGGCGGGTCAGGAAGCGGGCGACAACGCGCTGGGCGAAGTAACCGGCCAACAGGATCAGCAGAATCTGCACGCCGAGCCAGATCGGCTCGACCCACATCGCCGGCAATGGAAGTTTGAAGGCTTCCATCAGGACAGCGCCTCCAGCTCCGCCTGCATGCTTTCCAGCGTTTCCAGAGCTTCCATCCACGCTTCTTCAAGTTCGCCTTCGCGGACTTTCAGCTTGGCCTGTTCGGCCAGCAGGTCACGCAATTCGTTCTTGCGTGCCGGCTCGTAGATGTCGCTGTCGCCAAGACTGGCATCGACCTTCGCCAGCTTTTCGTGCAGCTTGCCGAGCTCGGCTTCGAGCTTGTCGGCCTCGCGCTTGTGCGGCGCCAGTTGCTGACGCAACGCAGCGGCAGCCTGGCGCTGGGCCTTCTTGTCGGTCTTGTCCGGATTGACCGGCGTGTTGCTGACCGGGGCGTTGCGCTGACGGTACTCGACCAGCCAACGGGCGTAATCCTCGAGGTCGCCATCGAACTCCTCGACCTTGCCGTCTGCGACCAGGAAGAAGTTGTCGGTGGTGCTCTTGAGCAAATGCCGATCGTGGGAAACCACCAGCACCGCGCCGCTGAATTCCTGCAACGCCATGGTCAGCGCCAGGCGCATTTCCAGATCGAGGTGGTTGGTCGGTTCGTCGAGCAGCAACAGGTTCGGCCGTTCCCAGGCGATCAGCGCCAGAGCCAGACGGGCCTTTTCGCCACCGGAGAAATTCAGCACCGGCTCGTCGATCCGCGCGCCACGGAAGTCGAAACCACCGAGGAAATCGCGCAGGGTCTGCTCGCGCTCGGTCGGTGCCAGACGCTGCAAGTGCAGCAACGGGCTGGCCTTGGCGTCCAGAGAGTCGAGCTGATGCTGGGCAAAGTAGCCGACCACGGTGTTCTCGCCGCGAGTCATGCGCCCGGCCAGCGGTTCGAGTTCGCCGGCGAGGTTCTTGATCAGGGTCGATTTACCCGCACCATTCGGGCCGAGCAAGCCGATCCGCGCGCCGGGAGTCAGTTGCAGCTTGACCTTCTCCAGCACGGTTTTCTCGCCATAACCCAGACGCGCATCGGACAGATCGATCAGCGGGCTGGAGATCTTGGTCGACTCGCGGAACACGAAGTCGAACGGCGAATCGACATGAGCCGCCGACAGTTCTTCCATGCGCTCGAGGGCCTTGATCCGGCTCTGGGCCTGACGAGCCTTGGTGGCCTGGGCCTTGAACCGGGCGATGTAGCTTTCCATGTGCGCACGCTGTGCCTGCTGCTTCTCGTAGGCCTGTTGCTGCTGGGCCAGACGTTCGGCACGGGCGCGTTCGAACGCGGTGTAGCCGCCGCGGTAGAGCGTCAGCTTGCGCTGATCGACGTGGGCCACGTGATCGACCACTTCATCGAGGAAATCCCGGTCGTGGGAAATCAGCAGCAAGGTGCCGGGGTAACTTTTCAGCCACTCTTCGAGCCAGATGATGGCGTCGAGGTCCAGGTGGTTGGTCGGTTCGTCGAGCAGCAACAGGTCTGATGGGCACATCAAAGCCTGAGCAAGGTTCAGACGCATCCGCCAGCCACCGGAGAAATCTCCTACCTGACGATCCATCTGCTCGTTGGTGAAACCGAGGCCGGCGAGCAACTTGCGCGCCCGCGCATCGGCGGTGTAGCCGTCGGCGCTGTCGAGTTCGGCGTGCAGGCGGGCCAGCGCGGTGCCGTCGTGGGCCTCTTCGGCTGCCGCGAGCTCACGCTGCACTTCGCGCAGGCGCAGGTCACCGTCGAGCACATAGTCGACCGCCAGGCGTTCGAGCGTATCGACCTCCTGGCGCATGTGGGCGATACGCCAGTCGGCCGGCAACAGGCAGTCGCCGGAATCCGGGTGCAACTCACCGCGGAGCAAGGCGAACAGGCTGGATTTGCCGGCGCCGTTGGCACCGATGAGGCCGGCTTTGTGGCCGGCGTGCAGGGTCAGCTCGGCGTCTTCTAGCAGACGTTGCGGGCCACGCTGTAAAGTCAGGTTCTGAAGTCGGATCATAATGGCGGCGGAGTCTACCAGCTTCCCCCGCAACTGGCGCGAGTAGCACGATGTCCTCTGACCTGTGGAGCTTTGCCCTTGCCGTCTACGCCCGTCCCGGCGTGGAGGATGCCTGCCTGCGCCTGCAATCGGCGGGGGCCAGCGTGTGCCTGATGCTGTGCGGTTTATGGCTGGAACAACGCGATGTGACCTGTGACGAGGCGCGTGCGCGACAGCTTCTGGAACTGACAGAGCCCTGGGATCGGGAAGTGGTCCAGCCGTTGCGCACATTGCGCATGCAGTGGAAAACCCTGGCCGACACCGATCCGGTGCTCAAGGGGATGCGCGAGCAGATCAAGGGACTGGAGCTGGAGGCGGAACGTGCGCTGCTGTCGCGACTTGAAGGCGCCGCGCAAGGCTGGAAGCGTCATTCGAAGGAATCGAGTGACTGGCTGCAAGTGCTGGCCGGCCCTGCGGCCAACCTGAACCGCGACGCGCTGCAAGTGCTGCGCGTCGCGGCGACCGACGCTTAGGAAGCGCTGGACGGGTTGCTGGCGACGCTCGACACCGGCGCCGACGATGGCGTGGTTGCGGTGGTCGAGGTAGGGGCGGCGGCGGCCGGTGCTGCGGTCGGAGCCGGAGCTGCCGGTGCGGCAGGTTTGGCAGCAGGTGCAGTGGCCGGTTTTGCTGCAGCTGGTTTTGCTGCTGGCTTGGCGGCAGCCGGCTTGGCAGCGGCAGGCTTTTTCACCGCAGGTTTTGCAGCAGGTTTCGCTGCTGGCTTGGCGGCCGGTTTAGCAGCCGTCGCTGGCTTGGCTGCGGTCGTTGCAGGCTTCGCTGCAGCAGCCGGTTTGGCCGCTGGTTTTGCAGCAGGTTTGGCCGCAGCTTTTACCGCAGGCTTGGCCGCTGGTTTCGCCGCCGCTTTGGCTGCAGGTTTGGCAGCAATCGGCTTGGCAGCGGTTTTCGCTGCAGGCTTGGCAGCAGCAGTTTTGGCGGCTGGTTTAGCGGCGGCTTTCACGGCTGGTTTTGCTGCCGGTTTGGCGGCTGCTTTGGCAGCAGGTTTCGCAGCGGCAGTTCTTGCCGGAGCCGCTTTCGCAGCAGCGGTTTTCGCCGCAGGTTTGGCGGCTGGTTTTGCAGCAGCCGGCTTGGCGGCAGCCGGTTTGGCCGCTGTGGTTTTAGCCGCAGGTTTGGCAGCGCTGGCGGCTGCGGGTTTCTTCGCGGCTGGTTTTGCAGCGGCTTTCACTGGCGCTTTAGCAGGCGATTTGGCCGGTGCTTTTGCAGCAGGTTTCGCAGCCGCTTTTTTCGCAGGCGCCGCTGCCGGTTTGGCCGAACGCAGGGACAACGCCTTGCCGACGGCTTCTTGAACACGACCGACACCCTGGGCCAGTTTCAGGCTTTCCTGGGCATCGCGCTTGAGTTGCAGAATGTAGCTGCGGGTATCGGACTGACGATCCTTCAGCGCATCGAGCAGGTCTTCGAGTTCCTTCACGGCAGCCTTGGCCTTGGTCTGCGCCTTGGCTTTACCGGCTGCTGCTGCGTCCTGCAATTTGGTGCGGGATTTGTGCAGTTTTTCTTGCGCCTTGCCGCGTTGCTTTTCCAGTTTGGCGAGCAGTTTTTCAGCATCAGCCAAGGCTTGGGAGCAAGCGTTTTCCAGATGCTCGAGCAAGCTGCCCGAGAGTTGTTGGAGTAAATGCAACGGAGTGTTTACAGGCTTCTTGGTGGCCGACATGGTTTACCTCCTGGCTGACGTGAGTGCGGCTCATACTAGACCTCTGCTGCTACCGCCGCTAGGGCATGTTGACAGTATCGAAAGCACTCGGTTGCAGGCTTGCGAAAAACTTCTGCGCATTGGCAAAAGCAGTTCACCGTTGCAGACGTTCGCGCTGGCATAATCCACCGCAATTCAGGACGGAGAGTGCCCATGTCGCGCTACCTTTTTTTATCCCTCTGCATGATTTTTTCCGTGGCTCAGGCCGACGAAAAAACCACCGCGAATGACGCCCACGATCTGGCTTACAGCCTTGGCGCCAGCCTCGGTGAACGGCTGCGCCAGGAAGTGCCGCAGCTACAGATCCAGGCATTGATCGAAGGCCTGCAACAGGCCTATCAAGGCAAGCCGCTGGCACTGAGCGAAGCACGCATCGAGCAGATCCTCGCCGATCACGAATCGCAGACAGCCGAGCAAGCGGCGATGCCTTCAACCGAAGCGGCGATGGAAAACGAGCGACGTTTTCTCACCGCCGAAAAAGCCAAACCGGGTGTGAAGGAGTTGGCCGACGGCATCCTGTTGACCGAGCTGGCGCCGGGGAATGGCACGAAGGCCGGCCCGGATGGAAAAGTGCAGGTGCTGTATATCGGCCGACTGCCGGATGGCACCGTGTTCGATCAGAACAATCAGCCGCAGTGGTTCAATCTCGACAGCGTGATCGCCGGATGGCGCACCGCGTTGCAGAACATGCCGGTCGGCGCGAAGTGGCGTCTGGTGATTCCATCGGATCAGGCGTACGGCGCTGACGGAGCCGGCGACCTGATCGCGCCGTTTACACCGCTGGTGTTCGAAGTGGAATTGCGCGGCGCGACCAGCTGATCGCCCAATAAAAAACGGTGCGCTGTTGGCGCACCGTTTCTGTGTCTTGCGAAGTCCGATTCAGGCCTGAACCGAATCCTCTTCCTTGTGTGCGGTATGCAGCACTTCGATCAGGCAGTCTTCCAGTTCGAAGCGCTCGTGGAGCAGGCCGCCCAGTTCCTTGAATTTCTCCGCAACGCATTTGCCTTCATCACAAAGGTCGTTGAAGGCGAGCAGTTTTTCGGTGATGACATCGATGCGCGGGTAGATCGTCTCGGCCAGTTCCAGACCACGCTTGTCGTTGAAAGCCTTGGCCTCGCCCGTCAGCTGTTCATAGATCTCGAAGTGCCCGGCCGAGACGTAATCGACCAGCACGCCGCAGAATTCCTGCAAGGGCTTTCGATCCTCGGACAGCGCCTGGGGTTTGGCGCCCAGCTTGTCATAGGCAGCGATCAACTCCTCACGCTCCTGCAGCCAGCGGTCGATCAGCAGATGAACTCCACCCCAACGTTCCTGAGCATTCTGACAACTTTCGAGCATGGCGATCTCTCTTCCCTTGTGGGTCATGCTGCCCTACACCCGCGCCCCTTCTTGTGTCTGTTGCTTTGAGAGGCGGCCAGGCAGAGCGTCATCGAGCAACACAATTCCAATGACACGTGCGGGCCAGATTATGCCCGCACGCCTATGGCTTCAAGGTACGCAGGAGAGAAAGTTCATACAAGTGTTTAATCCCTGATCAGCGCCGGGTGCGACGGTTGGCCGCTGAGCGGTCGCTGCAGAGCCATCCAGACCTGTCGCAGCAATTGGTAAACGGCCAGGATCGACATCGCCACGAAGAACAGCAGGCTCCACTCCGGGATGCTCAGGTCGAACAGCGTCCAGGACAATTCCGCGCAATCGGCCGTGTCGTTGAACATACGCATCAGGGCGCATAACCACGGCAGGCTGCTGAACATTTCTTCCGGCCCGGGCGCGCAATGCGCCAGCCTCTGCAGGGAATCACTTTGCAGCAGCACTTGCCGCCACGCCGCTGTCGTCCCGCCAAGGCTGGTCAACAACGCCATCGTCCAATACAGCGACAGACCGACACGTTGTGGCCCATGGACCGCAGCCACACCACAACAAAGGGTGAGGACGCTCATGAACAGACGCTGGACCAGACACAGACTGCAAGGCACCAGACCGACCGCGTATTCGAGGTAATAAGAAGCTCCCAGGGCCAGAATCCCCGCAGTGAAAGCCATAAAGAACAGGGAGCGTGAGCAGGCCAACGACATGGCTTATCCGTAACAATAGAGACAGGCAGTTACGGTAGAGGAAAGGGCCTCGGGCTTTCAAGACAGGGTAATGGCGACACTTCACCAGAGGTGTAGGGAAATCCCGACAGAGACGAGAGGATTCTGCGAAGTCCGCTGTAGGACTTTGTTCCGGAGGTGGTTTTCCGAAGGTTATTCAATCACTCGGGAAGAAACGGAGGAGCAAGCTCCTCCATCTCGATCACGCGCGAGCCGCCACCGGTAGCGGTGCTGCGAGCAAGCGCTCGTCCAGCAGGCCGAGGCCCTCCTGGAACAGCATGTTGCTACGGTCAGTGTCGCCAAGCCGTGCCAGAAGACGAGCCAGTTCCGCGCACGATTCCGGATTGCGCTGCACGCGCAGACTGCTTTCCAGATAGTCCCGCGCCTTGCCCCACAGGCTTGCTTGCAGGCACAAGCGCCCCAGGGTCAGCAGTAGACTGGCATCCCCCGGATGATCCTTGAGCCAGCCCTCGGCCGTCTGCAACTGACGCGTCGGATCGCTGCCACGCACGAGACCGTAAAGGCGCGCCAGATGGCTGTCGTACTTGCGCTTGAGCGCCGTGCGCAGCAGCTCTTCCGCTTCGACCTGAGCACCCAGCTGACGCAGTTGCTCGGCGTAGGCCAGCACCAGCGCCGGCTCCTGGCGCTGGGCAGACGTCAGTTGCTGCCAGGCGCGGTTGAGCGACTGCAAACCGACTGCGCCATCCTCTTCACGCTGGGCCGCCAGGGACAGGTTTTCTCCCCAGGCACGACGCTCGAGCTCGGTCAGTTCGGCCGGCGGCAGGACTTTGTCCTTGCGCAGCTCCGGCAATAGCCGGATCACCGACGACCAGTCACCGCGCTGCTGATGCAGGCGCTGCAACTGGCGCAAGGTCTGGACATTGTGCGGATGGCGCTCGTGCATCGCCTGCAAGGTGACCAACGCACCATCGGTATCGCCACGATCGGTCTGCAGCTGCGCATGGCTGAGGGCGATCGCCAGCTCGGCCTGCGGCTGACGCTCGAGCGCGCGTTCCAGCAGGCGATCGCTTTCCTCGTAATGACCTTGTTCGTTGGCGGCGCGGGCGGCGCCCAGGTAATAGAGCAACGGTTGACGCTCGGCTTCGGCGGCCCGGTAAAGGTGACGCTGAGCGCTGGCCCAACGACCTTCGGCCAGGTCGAGCTGACCATGCTCGATCGCCACCTGCACACGTCGGCTGCGGTTACGTCGCGACCATGGATTGACCACTCCACCGGAGGTCAGCACCAGCTCGACCAGCGCCTTGATGCCCCAGACCAGCAGCCAAAGCACCGCCACCACCGCCAGGGTCGCCCACAGGCTCGATTCATAACGAAAGCTTTTGTAGGCGACCAGCACGTAACCGGAATGCTCGGCAATCGCCAGGCCCAGCGCCGCCGTTGCCGCGATCACCAGAAACACGATCACATACAGGCGCTTCATGGTGTCGCCTCCTGCGCGGTGCTGGCGGCCGGTTTGGCGAAGGGTTTCACCGAGTCCTCGGCGTTGACGTTACGGCGCTCCAGGTACGCCTGCACCGCGCTCAACGTTCCGGCGAGGTCCGGCGTGTTGACGGTAACCGGTTGCTTGCTCAGTTCCGCGACCTGCTCGAGCATGATTTTGCTCTGCGGGTTATCCGGGTTGAAGTTGCCGGTGAGGACGTCACGCGCTTCGGCCAAGGCTTGGGTGTACACCGGCGTCTGACCGTTGAGCGCCGCCCATTGCGCCTGCTCGAGCGAAAGGCTCAGGGCCAGACGCACCTGGCTCAGGCTCTGGCCGGCGAGCAGCGGCCGGACGTTTTTGTCGGCGTTGAAATCGATACGGATGTAGCGCGAGATCTGATCCCACCACTGCGCCCAGCGACTGGCGCCGTCGCCATCGGAGGTCAGGCCCAGCAGCGAATCACCGCGATCCTTGTACTCCGGCGCCAACTCGGTGAGGCCGACGACCTGATCACGCAAGGCGCCCAGGCGCAGGAACAGCCCGGTGCGATCCGGCTGCGCGGTACTGCGCAGCGCTACCAGGGTTTTCGCCACTTGCTCGCGGGCGGCGAACGAGCCGGGATCATTCTGCTCACGCAGGATTTCATCGGCACCCTGGACCAGCGCCTGGGCGCTGGTGACGTCCTGCAGAGCGGAAAGACGCAGGCTGGCCAGACGCAGCAAGTGCTCGGCCTCGGCCAGACGCCAGTCCTTGCGGCTGGCGCCAAGGACGGTTTCCAGACGTTGATTGAGGCGTTGCTGATCGCCCTGGAGTTGCGTCACCAGACGTTGGCGATCGGCAAGTTCATCGGCGCCGGGCAATTGCCCGAGACGCTCGGTCAGTCGTTGCTCGTTGAGCTTCAGGGTCTGTGCCTGATCACTCAACGCCTGAACCTGACTCAATTGATTTTGAGTGTTGGCCTGCAGGTGTCGCACCTGCCAGACACCCCAGCCACCCACCGCAACACCGGCGGCGCCGAGCAGCAGTGCGAGAATGGCCAATCCGTTGCCTCGGCGCGGTTCGGCGGCCGGTGGCGGTGCATCAACCGGTGCATCGATCACAGGTTGAACGTCATCTTTAGGCAAGGCTGTTTCGCTCACGTATCCATCCTTTGCATTAGAGAACGGGCACGGGATGCTCCCGTAACGCCGTCAGCAAGGCCGCGGCACTGGCGCCGCGACAATCCACAACTGTTCGGGCCCCGGCGGCACTGGCCTGCTCGGCAACCCTTGGGCTTGGAACAAACAACGGCAACTGCGCAAGCACAGGCCAGGTATCGCCGGCCAGTTGGCGCAGGTGCTCGAAACCCTGTCCACTGCTGACCACCAGCCCGTTCAGGCGTTCCGCTGCAATCCTGCGGGGCAGCTCCTGCGGCGGATAGTCCGGCAGGTCGCGACGGTACAACTCCAGATATTCGACACTAGCACCAAGCGCGCGCAGACGCTCGGCCAGCAGCTCGCGTCCGCCATCCCCGCGCAGGATCAACACCTGCGAGCCGGGCACGGCCACCGCCGCCAGCAGACGCGGCAATTGCAGCAAGGCTTCGCTGTCGTCACCCGCGTCCGGGAAGCTCACATCCAGCCCCCGATCCCGAAGGATAGCGGCGGTCGCTGCACCCACGCTGAACCACGGCATCGCAGGAGTCGCCAGACCCAAAGAGTCGAGCAGATCCACCGCGATCCGCGCCGCTGGCTTGCTGACCACGATCACCGCGCTGTAACGCGGCAGTTGCGTGATTGTGTGGCGCATTGTGTCAGAGACCGGCAGTGGCGCGATTTCCAAAAGCGGCAGACAGCTGCTGAAAAACCCTTGTTCGGCCAGCACGGTGGCGAGCGCCGAACAGTCCTCCGCCGGGCGCGTCAGCAGCAGGCGCCAGGCGGTCACTCGTGACCTGCCTCGCCGTAGACTGCCTTGAGAATATCGTCGGCGCCCTGGCTGAGCAGGTCTTCAGCAACTTGCACGCCCAGCGTCTGGGCTGCGGCACGCGGCGCACGGGCTTGAGCACTAAGCAGCTTGCCGCCGCTCGGCTCGCCCACCAGACCGCGCAGCCACAACTGATCGCCTTCAAGCACGGCGTAGCAGGCGATCGGCACCTGGCAGCCGCCATTCAGATGTTTGTTGAGGGCACGCTCGGCGGTGACACGGTCTGCGGTGTCCGCGTGATGCAGGGGTGCGAGCAAGGCATGGATTTCAGTGTCGGCGCTGCGGCATTCGATACCGACAGCGCCTTGGCCACCGGCCGGCAGGCTGTCGTCGACGCTGATGGCCGAGGTGATGCGATCTTCGAAACCGAGGCGGATCAGGCCGGCTGCCGCGAGGATGATCGCGTCGTACTCGCCGGCGTCGAGCTTGGCCAGACGGGTGTTGACGTTACCGCGCAGGAAACGGATCTCCAGATCCGGGCGGCGCGTCAGCAACTGCGCCTGGCGACGCAGGCTGGAGGTGCCGACGATGCTGCCGGCAGGCAACGCATCGAGGCTGGAATACGTATTGGAGACGAACGCGTCACGCGGATCTTCGCGCTCGCAGATGCAGAACAGACCGAGGCCTTCGGGGAAATCCATCGGCACGTCTTTCATCGAATGCACGGCGATGTCGGCTTCGTTTTCCAGCAGCGCGGTTTCTAGTTCCTTGACGAACAGGCCCTTGCCGCCGATTTTCGACAGGGGCGAATCAAGCAGCTTGTCGCCGCGACTGACCATGGGCACCAGCGTCACCAGCAGGCCCGGGTGGGCTGCTTCCAGACGGGCTTTGACGTATTCGGCCTGCCAGAGGGCCAGAGCACTTTTGCGGGTGGCGATGCGGATTTCGCGAGAGGACATGGATCAATCCGTACTGAATAGATACGGCGGATAATAACAGCTCAGCCAAATCCACTTTGACCTGAATCAGAAACGGCGTGGCCTCCCTGGCCTGCAATGCCTGGTGAAAGGAACGAAGAACCGCCCGGAGCCTGCGGACTAAAGCCCCTGCATCATTTTGCGCACGCCCGCCACATGCCGGCGGCTGACAATCAGCGCGTCACCGTTGAGGCCCTTGAGGAACAACTGGAAGTGGCCCAGCGGCGTACGTTGCAGTCGCTCGATGCGGTCGCGGGCGACCAGCGCGTTGCGGTGGATCCGCACGAAGCGTTCGCCGAATTCGTCTTCCAGCGCCTTGAGCGGTTCATCCAGAAGGACTTCGCCGCCTTCGTGGCGCAAGGTCACGTATTTGTGGTCGGCAATGAAGTACACCACCTGATCCAGCGGGATCAGCTCGATGCCTTTACGGGTGCGGGCGCTGATGTGACTGCGCGGGCCGTTACCGCTTTCGGCGGCAGGACGGGTCAGGGCCGAGAGCTGGGCCCGGTTGGGACGTTCGGCCCGTTTCAGGGCGTCATGCAGATGTTCGGTTCGCACGGGTTTCACCACATAGCCCACGGCGCTGGCCTGCAGGGCTTCCACGGCAAATTCATCGGGACCTGCGCAAAACACCACGGCCGGCGGGGTTTCGCGTTCGCACAGACGGGCAGCCACCTGCAGGCCATCGAGGCCCGGCATGCGGATATCGAGCAGCACGATATCCGGCTTGTGGCTGTCGATCAGTGCCAACGCCTCTTCGCCATTGGTAGCGCTGGGCTCCAGGACTGTGTAGCCCTCGAGCTCGCTCACCATTCGGCTGAGTCGCTCGCGGGCCAGTGGTTCGTCATCAACGATCAGGACATTCATATTGCGCTGGATTCCTGCGTGAGTCTCGCACAAGGATAGCGTAGACAAGTGGAGTGACGTCCGTCACCGCGATCCACGCTAAGACTAGCGCGAGCGCCAAAAAGTGCCGTACGTCGGCCGGCAATATTTGCCGACACCCGCAACGTACCGCCTGACGCCCGTCGCCGACTGCGTTTTACGCAGGGTATGCCAATGGCCAATACACCCACCCCTCTCTCTTCTTATAGTCGGTGGCCGGACCTTTGCGCGATCCGCCGCCACGTCGACCCCTATGTCCTACTGTAGACGCTCGTCGGGCCGATATTGCTCAATCGGAAAATATCCTTGCGCAAATCCCCCGGCGACACCGGCGACTATGGATCAGGCCATGAGAAAAAAACGTATCGACCAGTGTCAGCGACAGGATTGGCAACCCTGTTATTATCCGCGCCAGCGTTTCACGCCTTCTTTCTTCAAGCCGATACGAGCGAATTCATGAGCACTGACAAGACCAATCAGTCCTGGGGCGGCCGCTTCAGTGAACCCGTCGACGCCTTCGTCGCCCGCTTCACCGCCTCCGTCACTTTCGACCAGCGCCTGTATCGCCACGACATCATGGGCTCGATCGCCCACGCCACCATGCTGGCCAAGGTCGGCGTGCTGACGGATGTCGAGCGCGACAGCATCATCGATGGCCTGAAGACCATCCAGGGCGAAATCGAGGCCGGCCAGTTCGACTGGCGCGTCGACCTCGAAGACGTGCACATGAACATCGAAGCACGCCTGACCGACCGCATCGGCGTCACCGGCAAGAAGCTGCACACCGGCCGCAGCCGCAATGACCAGGTCGCCACCGACATCCGCCTGTGGCTGCGTGACGAGATCGACCTGATCCTGAGCGAGATCACCCGCCTGCAAAAAGGCCTGCTGGAGCAGGCCGAGCGTGAAGCCGCCAGCATCATGCCGGGCTTCACCCACCTGCAGACCGCTCAGCCGGTGACCTTCGGGCACCACATGCTGGCCTGGTTCGAAATGCTCAGCCGCGACTACGAGCGTCTGGTCGACTGCCGCAAGCGCACCAACCGCATGCCGCTGGGCAGCGCCGCGCTGGCCGGCACCACTTACCCGATCGACCGCGAATACACCGCGCAACTGTTGGGCTTCGACGCCGTCGGCGGCAACTCGCTGGACAACGTGTCCGACCGTGACTTCGCCATCGAATTCTGCTCGGCCGCGAGCATCGCGATGATGCACCTGTCGCGCTTCTCCGAAGAGCTGGTGCTGTGGACCAGTGCGCAGTTCCAGTTCATCGATCTGCCGGACCGTTTCTGCACCGGCAGCTCGATCATGCCGCAAAAGAAAAACCCGGACGTGCCGGAGCTGGTACGTGGCAAGACCGGTCGTGTGTTCGGCGCCCTGATGGGCCTGCTGACCCTGATGAAAGGCCAGCCTCTGGCCTACAACAAGGACAACCAGGAAGACAAGGAACCGCTGTTCGACGCCGCCGACACCCTGCGCGATTCGCTGCGTGCCTTTGCCGACATGATCCCGGCGATCAAGCCAAAGCACGCGATCATGCGCGAAGCGGCGCTGCGCGGCTTCTCCACCGCCACTGACCTCGCCGACTACCTGGTACGCCGTGGCCTGCCGTTCCGTGATTGCCACGAGATCGTCGGCCACGCGGTGAAGTACGGCGTCGACACCGGCAAGGATCTGGCGGAAATGAGCCTGGAGGAACTGCGTCAGTTCAGCGACCAGATCGAGCAGGACGTGTTTGCCGTGCTGACCCTCGAAGGCTCGGTAAATGCCCGTGATCACATCGGCGGCACTGCGCCGGCGCAGGTCAAGGCTGCCGTGGTTCGCGGTCAGACACTGATCGCCAGCCGCTAAAAGCATCGCGGGCAAGTCGAGTTGTCGACTTGCCCGCGAACTGGCTTCAAATCGGATTTTCTACTTTTTGGCTGCGATCATCGCCAAAAACGCCGGCATCGCCGCATCCTTGTCCGCCGCGATCTTCTGCACGTGCGGATTCTGCTCAAGCCGCTCCAGCAGTGCCTTGGCCTTCGGCATCTCCGCCAGCAAATCCAGACCGAACAGCTTGTGCCCCACGGCAGCCGCCAGCGGCACGCTGTAGAGGAAGTACAAGTCCGCAATGCTCAGGCTGTCGCCCGCCACATACGGGGCGAATTTGCCGTGACGCCCCAGCGCCGCAAAACCCAGCAGCAATTCTGCCTTGGTTTTTTCCTTGATCGCCTCCGGCAGCGCCGTACCGAAAAACGCTTCGCCATAACAGGCTCGGGCCGGCAGCTCGATGTAAAGCTCGATTTCCTTGGCCACTGCCAGCACCTGAGCACGGGCAAACGGCTCGGTCGGCAGCAGCGGGACACCCTTCTGACTGCTTTCGAGGTATTCGAGCATCACCATCGTTTCGTTGATGTAACCACCTTCGGCCCCCAGCACCGGCACCTTGCCACGCGGGCTTATGGCCAGAGACTCAGGCGTTGGCGTCGGATAGAAGGTGACCTCTTCGAACGGCAGGCCTTTTTCCAGCAGCGCCAGTTTGACCATGTTGTAGTAGTTGCTGACGGAGAATCCATAGAGCTTGAACATCACATAGCCTCCAGGCCGTGCGGGGTGGGCAGTGCCTGTTTATAGATCGCCCCGGGGATTCTCGCCAGCAGCATCACGCCGCTGAATGCGGGTAAACTGGCGTCTTTCCTTGAGGAGCCTGCCATGAGCGAGCCGACTGACATCGACAATGATGAAGAAGAGTTCACCGAATCTACGCTGATCGAAGCGATCGAGAACCAGATCGAAAGCGACAACCCGCCAGCGGCCAAGGCAACCTTCAACAAGCTGACGCTGGTAGGTTATGAGCGCGAAGACATCCTGAACCTGATGGCCCACGTGCTGGCCTGTGAAATCGACGCGATGCTCGACGAAGACCGCGCGTTCGATACCGAATGGTACGAAACCGCGCTGCGCGCACTGCCGGAACTGCCACCGGAAAAGCAGTAAACGGCTCCCGCCTTGTGGGAGCAGGCCTGCTCCCACACAATTTGTCACCCATCTTCGCGGCCTTCTGCCGCCCCCTGACTACACTGGAATCCACCCCGGGACAAAAACCCTGACACGCGTACTGGACAGGCCGCGCCGGCAGGTTCACCTTAGGGGCGCTGTCGTCCAATTCCTAGAAAGTCTGGAGTCCTTATGTCGCTTACCCCTGAGTTGGTTGCCGAACTGGAAGTCCTCGCACTCTTCAACCTGGACAGTTCCCAGGAAGGTCTGAAAATTCATCAGACCGCTGCCCCGAAGCACATTGCTGCCGCACAACGCCTGTTCGAAAAAGAACTGACGGACCAGCCTGATGGCGGTTACCTGACCAGCCTCGGTCGCGATGCCGCACAAAACGTGCAAACCGTACTGACGATTCTCAAAGAGCAGCAAACCGCCTGATCCTCCCGACTTTGCCCACGGAAACCCCTGCCACGGGATTTCCGCGGGCCAGCCATGAACGTCGCCCATCGCCGCGCGATAGAAATCTGACGTCAAAAAACAAATTCAGCTTAAAACTCCTGCCGCTCAGGCGCTAAACTCCCGGACACCCGAGACCCCTTGCCTCCGAGCCCTGCGCGCCGGTTTGAGCCGACATGACCCGCACCCATGAAATCCGCCCCGACCTGGACGAAGGCATCGACCGCAAGGTACTCAGCCAGCTACGTGCACGTTTTCTCAAACTCAACGAAGGCCGCCTGAACCGGGCGCTGGAAGGTCTTTCGACGCGCCAGCAAAGTGTGCTGACGCTGCTGCCGCTGTTTTTTCATGTCAATCATCCGCTGTTGCCCGGTTACGTCTCGGGCAGCACGCCGGCCGGGCTGTCGAATTACGAACCGGACGCCGATGCGCTTGCCGAAGCCCAGCGCCTGACCCGCTCGTTCTCCTACAAACCGCGTCACGGCAGCAACCCGCCACGGCCGATTCATGGGCTGTTCCTGATGGGCAGCCTCGGCACACTGGCCCAGGCCGACCACAGCGACATGGACGTGTGGGTCTGCCACTCCCCCGACCTGAGCGACAGCGAACTCGCCGAGCTGCGCAAGAAATGCCAGTTGCTCGAAGCCTGGGCTGCCAGCCAGGGGGCCGAAGCGCACTTCTTCCTGATCGACCCGGTGCGCTTCGTCAAAGGCGAACGCGACACCCAACTCAGCTCCGAAGATTGCGGCACCACCCAGCACTATCTGCTGCTGGATGAGTTCTACCGCACCGCGATCTGGCTCGCCGGGCGCACACCGATCTGGTGGCTGGTGCCGGTCTACGAAGAACGCGCCTATGACGCGTACACCCACACCCTGATTTCCAAACGTTTCATCCGCAACGATGAAACCCTCGACCTGGGGCCGATGGCGCACATTCCGCCGGGCGAGTTCGTCGGCGCCGGGCTGTGGCAACTGTTCAAGGGCATCGAGTCACCTTACAAGTCGGTACTCAAACTGCTGCTGACCGAGGTCTACGCCAGCGAGCACCCCCAAGTGCAGTGCCTGAGCCTGCGCTTCAAGCAGGCGGTGTTCGCCAACCGGCTGGACCTCGACGAGCTGGATCCGTACATGGTGGTCTACCGCCGGATCGAGGAATACCTCACTGCGCGCAACGAACCGGAGCGCCTGGAGCTGGTGCGACGGGCGCTGTACCTCAAGGTCAACCGCAAGCTCACCGGCAACACCCGCACCCAGAGCTGGCAGCGTTCACTGCTGGAAAGGCTGGCCAGTGAATGGCACTGGGACCAGCGACAACTGGCGCTGCTCGACAGCCGCAGCCAGTGGAAAGTCCGACAGGTCAGCGCCGAGCGCCGGGCTCTGGTCAACGAGCTGAACTACAGCTACCGCTTCCTGACCCAGTTCGCCCGCAGCGAGCAGACTGTCAGCCTGATCAACAAGCGCGACCTCAACGTTCTCGGCCGGCGCCTGTACGCAGCGTTCGAACGCAAGGCCGACAAGGTCGAGTTCATCAATCCCGGCATCGCCCCGGACCTGGCCGAAGACACGCTGACCCTGGTTCAGTCGCCGAACAAAAAGGAACCGGGACAAACCCAGTGGGGCCTGTACAACGGCAGCCTGACGGCGCTGGAGTGGGAACACTTCGCGCCGATCAAGCGCAGCCGCGAGTTGCTGGAACTGCTGACCTGGTGCCACCGCAACGGCGTGATCGACAGCAGCACCCGACTGGCCCTGCACCCCGGCACCAGCGATTTGAGCGAGTTCGAGTTGTTCAACCTGCTCGGCAGCCTGCAACAGAGCATTGCCCTGCCCTTGCCGACGGTTGCCGAAGAACCGCTGCTGCGCGCCGCCGTGCCGAGCGAAGTGCTGATGCTGGTGAATGTCGGGATCGATCCGCTCAAGCATCACCGCGACCTGAACATCCTGATGACCACCGAGCGCACGGACTCCCTGAGCTACGCTGGCGTGCGCGAGAATCTGGTGCTGACCCTGGATCAGGTCACGCTCAACAGCTGGAATGAAGTGCTGGTCAACCGCTTCGACGGTCCGCATGCCCTGATGGACTGCCTGCGCGATTACCTCAACAACCTGCCACGCGGACTTCAACAGCCTTCACTGCGGGTTCGCTGCTTCTGCCACAACCGCGCGCAATTCATTGCCCGCCGGGTGGAAGAAATCGTCGACACCGCGCAGACCCTGTTGCTCAGCGATCTGAATCACCGCTACCTGATTCAGGTGCAGCAGCATTACCACGTGCTGGAACTGGTGCCGGGCCAGGTCAGCCATGTCGCCCTCGCCACCCTGCCCGCGCTGCTCGATTACCTGGGCGAGGAGCAGCCGCGCTACAGCCCGCTCCACCTGGACCCGATGGCGCTGGAAGACCACGACCTGGCGCTGATCCTGCCGATGGGCCAGCCCGAATGCATTCAGGTGTTCTACCGGATCACCGAGCGAACCGCCGAGCTGTACGTACTCGACGAGTTCAATGCGCTGTGGCAACAGCACTTGCCCTATCACGACGAGCAAAGCCTGTTGGTGCCGTTGCAGCGGTTCCTGCAATCGATCCAGTTCCGCCGCGAAGCGCTGCTGCCGATGGATGCGGGCCATGCCGCCAGCCTTGAAATCTTGTATTACCAGTTATTGCCATCAGGGCCGGGACGCGCGCGACGGGTCGAAATGCGCCCGGCGCCGCAGACGCCTGTCAACAAACCGTTCTACGACGTGCAGGCGATCGTCGGCAAAGCCGCGCCCGGCGAAGTGCAGGTCACGCTGTATTGCAATCAACGGGAATTCAGCGAGCTGGAACATGGCGACCAGCTGTTCAGCGTGGTCGCCCGGGAGATCGTCGGGCAGCGCCGGGAAACCGAGCGCTACCGCTGCTACATCACCGACCTGGACCTGTCGGGTGTGATCGGTGACGGGCAGAGTTCGAGCAATCTGTATCTGCGTTACAAGGCCGACCTGGAACGCTCTCTGAACGAGGCGCTCGAGCAGGTCTGAGGCGGGTTATTCCGGGAAATCACCGCCGTTGGCCGGCTGCGATTCGACTTCGAGCAAAGTCAGTTTCAGGGTCTTGCCACCCGGAGCCGGCCAGTCGATGTGCTGACCGACTTTCAAGCCCAGCAGCGCACTGCCGACCGGAGCGAGGATCGAGACTTTGCCTTCGTCGGCGTTGGCGTGCTTCGGATAGACCAGGGTCAGGTGGTAGTCCTTGCCACTGCTCTCTTCACGGCAGTGCACGCGGGAATTCATCGTCACGACATCGGCAGGCACTTCATCGTGACCGACCAGGGTATCGGCGCGATCCAGTTCGGTTTGCAGCGCGATCACGCCCGGCAGCGTGTCATCCAGGCTGTCGATCAGGCGCTCCAGACGTTGCACGTCCAGACGGGTAAGGGTGATGGAAGGTGCGGTCATGATCCGGGCAGACTCCTTTCTTCTGCACACAAAAAAAGCAAAACCCCGCCAAAAAAGACGGGGTTTTCACCAGGCCTCGATGGGTTGAGGCGTTTCCGGACACTATCACAGCTCAAAAAATATACAAGCTACGCTCCGGCGAGCTGCCGACGCTGAGCCGCCTGCGCACAAATCACCCGGCGGCGCTCGTCATCGGCCGAACGCCACTCGCGGATGTCTTCGACATGGCGCATGCAACCGAGACAGACCTTCTGCTCATCCAGCCGGCACACGCCGGTGCACGGCGAAGGCACGGCCGGGCTGACGTTGCTGTAGAGCGGCTTCGGCGGACGGACGGGCGCAGTATCAGTCACGAAATCACAGGCCTTCGAAATCGAATTCGGTGCCGGCCTGCTGCTTGACGATGCGCTCGAGCATTTCGCCCAGCTGTTCTTCGCTCTTGTCGCACATCCAGCGCTCGCTTTCTTCGTCGTAATCGAAGTGGAAACCACCGGACACTGCGGCCAGCCACAGCTGACGCAGCGGTTCCTGACGACTGAAGATCAGCTGGGTGCCGTTCTCGAACTTGACGGTCAGCACACCGGCCGAGTTCTCCATGTCGATGTCCAGGTCGCTGTCGTCGAAGATGTCTTCCAGTTTTTCCTGGGTTTCATCGACCAGATCGTGGAAACGGGCTTCGGACAAACTCATTGCGGCAACCTCAAAAAATGTCTGATCAGGCTCAAGCGCCGCAAGATACGGACGCTGCCAGCCGATTGCAAAGGATAACGACCAAGCGCCCTGCCCGGCGACGAAATATCCACCCGCCACGCGGGAAAAGTTTCCGCGCCGCAGCCCGAGCCCCGCCGGACGGGAGTTCCGTCGCATAGGCAAGCTGCCGGGTGGCCGGTATACTCCGGCGCAATTAACGCATTTTCAAGGATTTCGCCATGAAGCGCCTGATCTCTTCCCTTGCTGCGCTCGTCGCGGTTGCCTGTCTCGTTTCGGCCTGCGGTCAGAAAGGCCCGCTGTACCTGCCCGATGAAGATCAGGACCCGGCCGAGCAAGCCCAGTCTTCGCAAAAGCAGCCTGTCTCCAAGGCACACAAGCACGACGTTTACTAAGGGATCGCCATGGACGCTTTTAACTACCGTGGCGGGGAACTGTTCGCGGAAGGTGTGGCGCTGTCCGCCATCGCCGATCGCTTCGGCACACCCACCTACGTCTACTCCCGCGCCCACATCGAGGCCCAGTACCTGGCCTACGCCAATGCGCTGGCCGGCATGCCGCACCTGGTGTGCTTCGCGGTCAAGGCCAACTCCAACCTCGGCGTCCTGAATGTCCTGGCCCGCATCGGCGCCGGTTTCGACATCGTCTCCCGTGGCGAGCTGGAACGCGTGCTGGCCGCCGGCGGCAGCCCGGACAAGATCGTGTTCTCCGGCGTCGGCAAGACCCGTGACGACATGCGCCGTGCACTGGAAGTCGGCGTGCATTGCTTCAACGTCGAATCCACCGACGAGCTGGAGCGCCTGCAAGTGGTCGCCGCCGAGCTGGGCGTTCGTGCGCCGATCTCGCTGCGCGTGAACCCGGACGTCGATGCCGGCACCCACCCGTATATTTCCACCGGTCTCAAAGAAAACAAATTCGGCATCGCCATCGCCGACGCCGAAGACGTGTACGTGCGTGCCGCGCACCTGCCGAACCTGGAAGTGGTCGGCGTCGACTGCCACATCGGTTCGCAACTGACCACCCTGCCGCCATTCCTCGATGCCCTCGACCGCCTGCTGGATCTGGTCGATCGCCTCGGCGATTGCGGCATCCACCTGCGCCACATCGATCTCGGTGGCGGTCTGGGTGTGCGTTATCGCGATGAAGAGCCGCCATTGGCCGCCGATTACATCAAGGCCGTGCGCGAGCGTCTGGTCGGTCGTGATCTGGCGCTGGTGTTCGAACCGGGCCGTTTCATCGTCGCCAACGCCGGCGTGCTGCTGACTCAGGTCGAGTACCTCAAGCACACCGAGCACAAAGACTTCGCCATCGTCGACGCGGCGATGAACGACCTGATCCGCCCGGCGCTGTACCAGGCCTGGATGGACGTGACCGCGGTCAAGCCACGCGATACCGCTGCGCGTACCTACGACATCGTCGGCCCGATCTGCGAAACCGGCGACTTCCTCGCCAAGGAACGCGAACTGGCGCTGGAAGAAGGCGATCTGCTGGCCGTGCATTCGGCCGGTGCCTACGGTTTCGTAATGAGCTCCAACTACAACACCCGCGGCCGTGCCGCCGAGGTGCTGGTGGATGGTGATCAGGCATTTGAAGTGCGTCGCCGCGAGACCGTGGCCGAGCTGTTTGCCGGCGAAAGCCTGCTGCCGGAGTAACCCCATGCTGCTGCGTTTTACCAAGATGCACGGCCTGGGCAACGACTTCATGGTTCTCGACCTGGTCAGCCAGCACGCGCATATTCAGCCCAAGCACGCAAAAATGTGGGGCGACCGGCACACCGGCATCGGTTTCGACCAGTTGCTGATCGTCGAAGCGCCGAGCAATCCGGATGTGGATTTCCGTTACCGGATCTTCAACTCCGACGGTTCCGAAGTGGAGCAGTGCGGCAACGGTGCGCGCTGCTTCGCCCGCTTCGTGCTCGACAAGCGCCTGACCGCCAAACGGCAGATCCGCGTCGAGACCAAGGGCGGCATCATCGAGCTGGACGTGCGTAACGACGGCCAGATCGGCGTGAACATGGGCGCCCCGCGCCTGGTGCCGGCGGACATTCCGTTCCAGGCGCCGGAGCAGGCCCTGAGTTATCAGGTCGATGTCGACGGTACGCCGGTCGATCTGGCGGCGGTATCGATGGGCAACCCCCATGCGGTGCTGCGGGTCAGCGATATCAACACTGCACCGGTGCATGAACTGGGGCCGAAAATCGAACACCATCCGCGCTTCCCGGCGCGGGTCAACGTCGGCTTTCTCCAGGTCATCGACCGCCATCGCGCGCAACTGCGCGTCTGGGAACGCGGCGCCGGGGAAACCCAGGCCTGCGGCACCGGTGCCTGCGCTGCTGCTGTAGCTGCGATCAGTCAGGGGTGGATGGATTCGCCACTGCTGATCGACCTGCCGGGCGGGCGCCTGTCCATTGAGTGGGCAGGCCCCGGCCAACCGGTGTTGATGACCGGCCCGGCAGTGCGCGTATACGAAGGACAAGTGCGTCTTTGAGTGAGCAGAAGCCATGACCGATAAGCCTCAGGTACCCGCCCGACAGTCCGGTGAATCAGCGTCCGAGAGCCTGGAGGCGGCAGCGGTTGCCGCGTACCTGGAGGCTCATCCGGACTTCTTCGTCGAGCATGAAGAACTGCTGCCGTCCCTGCGCATCCCCCATCAACGCGGCGATACCGTCTCGCTGGTCGAGCGTCAGATGGCGATCCTGCGTGACCGCAACATCGAGATGCGCCATCGCCTCTCGCACTTGATGGATGTCGCCCGGGACAACGATCGCCTGTTCGACAAGACTCGTCGCCTGATCCTTGCGCTGATGGACGCTGCCACTCTGGAAGACGTAGTGATCAGCGTCGAAGACAGCCTGCGTCAGGATTTCCAGGTGCCCTTCGTCAGCCTGATTCTGCTCGGTGACAACCCGGCCCCTGTCGGCCGCTGGGTGACCCACGCCGATGCACAGACCGCCATCGGCGGATTGCTCACCGAAGGCAAAAGCGTCAGCGGCAGCCTGCGTGAACATGAGCTGGACTTCCTGTTCGGCGAAGAACAGCGCAACCAGATCGGCTCCACCGCCGTGGTCGCCGTCAGCCATCAAGGTATTCACGGAATACTGGCCATTGCCAGCCGTGATCCGCAGCACTACAAAAGCTCGGTCGGCACGCTGTTCCTCAGCTACATCGCCGAAGTCATGGGTCGCGTGCTGCCACGGGTCAACAGCTCCCTGCGCTCGGTACGCTGAGCATGGAACGACAACTGGACGCTTACTGCGAACACCTGCGCAGTGAGCGGCAGGTGTCGCCGCACACGCTGTCGGCCTACCGCCGCGATCTCGACAAAGTCCTCGGCTGGTGCAACAAACAGAACATCGGTAGCTGGCAGGCGCTGGACATCCAGCGCCTGCGCAGCCTGATTGCCCGTCTGCATGCCCAGGGCCAGTCCTCGCGCAGCCTGGCGCGCCTGCTCTCGGCAGTCCGCGGGCTCTATCACTATCTGAATCGCGAAGGCCTCTGCGATCACGATCCGGCCACCGGTCTGGCACCACCCAAAGGCGAACGCCGCCTGCCGAAAACCCTCGACACCGACCGCGCCCTGCAATTGCTTGAAGGTGCCGTGGAGGACGATTTTCTCGCTCGACGTGATCAGGCGATTCTGGAGTTGTTCTACTCCTCCGGCCTGCGCCTGTCGGAGCTGACCGGGCTCAATCTCGATCAGCTCGATCTGGCCGACGGCATGGTTCAGGTACTCGGCAAGGGCAGCAAGACGCGCCTGTTGCCCGTCGGCAAAAAGGCCCGGGAAGCACTGGAGCAATGGCTGCCGCTACGGGCGCTGACCAATCCGGCGGACGATGCGGTATTCGTCAGCCAGCAAGGCCGACGTCTCGGCCCGCGCGCAATTCAGGTGCGGGTCAAACTCGCCGGCGAGCGCGAGCTGGGGCAGAACCTGCACCCACACATGCTGCGGCACTCCTTCGCCAGCCATTTGCTCGAGTCCTCCCAGGACCTTCGCTCGGTGCAGGAACTGCTCGGCCACTCGGACATCAAGACCACCCAGATCTACACCCACCTGGACTTCCAGCACCTGGCGGCGGTCTACGACAGCGCCCACCCACGGGCCAAACGCATGAAAGGCGACGATTCATGAGCATCCAGTTGATCACCTTCGACCTCGACGACACCCTGTGGGACACCGCCCCGGTGATCGTCAGCGCCGAAGCGGTTTTGCGCCAATGGCTGAGCGAACATGCGCCGAATCTGGGCGCGGTGCCGGTCGAGCATCTGTGGTCGATTCGCGAGCGGGTGCTGGCCAGTGAGCCGGGACTCAAACACCGCATCAGCGCACTGCGCCGGCGGGTGCTGTTCCACGCGTTGGAGGAAGCCGGGTACGCCCACGGCGAAGCGTCGGAGCTGGCAGACAAGAGTTTTGAAGTGTTTCTGCATGCGCGGCATCAGATCGAGGTGTTCCCGGAGGTCGAGCCGATCCTGGAAACCCTCGCCAAGCATTACGCCCTCGGCGTGGTCACCAACGGCAACGCTGATGTGCGCCGTCTCGGGCTGGCGGACTACTTCAAGTTTGCGTTATGTGCCGAAGATATCGGCATCGCCAAACCGGATGCACGACTGTTCCACGAGGCTTTGCAGCGCGGCGGTGTGAGCGCCGAAGCGGCGGTGCATATCGGCGATCATCCGGGGGATGACATCGCCGGGGCGCAGCAGGCCGGATTGCGTGCGATCTGGTTCAACCCGGCCGGCAAGGTCTGGGAAGCGGAGCGCCTGCCGGATGCCGAGATTCGCAGCCTGAACGATCTGCCTGCCGTGCTCGCCCGCTGGAACAGCCGCGGCTGATTTTCTTTCGCCCATGAAAAAGCCCGCAGCGACGGCGGGCTTTTTCAGCAAGCAAGCGACACGCCTCAGATAGGGCGGCTACCGTACTTGTTGTCCGGCTTCTTGGGCGGATCGGCGACCACGTTGGCCTCCACTTCCTGAACCTTGCCGCCGCGCGCAAGGAACTCTTCCATGGCCTTGGCCAGGGCATCGCGCTCCTTGTTCTTGGCTTCAATGCTCGGCAGCTCGTCGACCGACACCGCAGCCTTGGCCTTGCCTTTGGCAGCCGGGGCCGGCGTATCGTCACCGCCATCGTCTTCAGCAACGTCTTCCGCTGCTGCTTCCAGACCGTCTTCGGCCTCGTCTTCGTCGCCTACTTCGAGGTCGTCGTTTTCCAGATCATCGTCGCTCATGTTCTACCTCATGACTTGCGAAAAGCAGATTAGTTATAGACCAGCTTTGACGACTGTCGAAAGTCGCCGGAAAAAAATCGGTAACCATTGGTGACCAACGGTTTATGCCCCTTCACCGTGCAAGGTGGCGAGGACTTTACGGGCACCGCCATGATCACGGTGCTCGCCCAGATAAACGCCTTGCCAGGTGCCGAGTGCCAGTCGACCCGCCGTTACCGGCAAGCTGATCTGACAGCCCAGCACGCTGGCCTTGAAGTGCGCCGGGAGGTCGTCCAGGCCTTCGTCGTTATGCTCATAGCCGTCTGCTCCTTGTGGGATCAGACGATTGAAAAATCGTTCGAAGTCGCGACGTACCGCCGGATCGGCGTTCTCGTTGATGGTCAACGACGCCGAGGTATGCTGCAGCCACAAATGCAACAGACCGACCCGGCATGCCTTGAGTTCGGGCAGGCCGGCGAGCAACTCTTCCGTTACCAGATGAAAGCCCCGGGGCCGTGCCCGCAGGGTTATCAGAGTCTGTTGCCACATACAGTTCTCCGCACGTTCGGGGCGCATTCTAGCGCGCTCTGGAAAAAAACAAAGGCCCTAATATTCCTTCAATGATGTAAGCCTTTGGCCGCAGAAAAACACTCGTCGTAAACACGACCAAAGCCGTACGAAAAATCCTTTCAGCTGTATCAGGGATGACAAATTCGAGACAAAAAAATGCCCGGCGAGCCGGGCAAGTTTTTTGCGGCGCGTGCTTACAGGTTGTAGCCGCGCTCGTTGTGTTGTGCCAGATCCAGGCCGACCGACTCTTCTTCCTCGGTCACGCGCAGACCCATCACGGCATCCAGCACCTTGAGGATGATGAAGGTGACGATAGCGGTGTAGATCACGGTGAAGCCGACGCCTTTGCACTGAATCCAGACTTGTGCGGCGATGTCGGTGACGGTGCCGAAGCCACCCAGCGACGGTGCAGCGAACACACCGGTCAGGATCGCGCCGAGGATACCACCGATACCGTGCACGCCGAAGGCATCCAGGGAGTCGTCATAACCGAGTTTGCGTTTCAGGGTGGTGGCGCAGAAGAAGCACACCACGCCCGCCGACAGTCCGATCACCAGAGCGCCCATCGGGCCCACGGTGCCGGCGGCCGGAGTGATCGCGACCAGACCTGCAACCACGCCGGATGCGATACCCAGTGCGCTTGGTTTGCCGTGGGTGATCCACTCGGCGAACATCCAGCCCAGCGCAGCAGCAGCGGTCGCGATCTGGGTCACCAGCATCGCCATGCCGGCGGTGCCGTTGGCGGCCGCAGCGGAACCGGCGTTGAAGCCGAACCAGCCAATCCAGAGCATCGCCGCGCCCATCAGGGTGTAACCCAGATTGTGTGGCGCCATCGGCGTGGTCGGGAAGCCTTTGCGTTTACCCAGTACCAGGCAGGCAATCAGACCGGCCACACCGGCGTTGATGTGCACGACGGTGCCACCGGCGAAGTCGAGTACGCCCCAGTCCCACATCAGGCCGCCGTTGCCGGACCAGACCATGTGCGCGATCGGTGCATAAACCAGGGTGAACCAGATGCCCATGAAGATCAGCATCGCGGAGAACTTCATCCGCTCGGCGAACGCACCGACGATCAGCGCCGGGGTGATGATCGCGAAGGTCATCTGGAAGGTGATGAAGACCGCCTCGGGGAACAGCGCCGCCGGGCCGGTCAGACTCGCCGGGGTGACACCGGCCAGGAACGCCTTGCCGAAGCCGCCCACGAACGAGTTGAAGTTGACGACGCCCTGCTCCATGCCGGTGGTGTCGAACGCGATGCTGTAGCCATAAATGACCCACAGGACGCTGATCAGACCGGTAATGGCGAAGCACTGCATCATCACGGAAAGAATGTTTTTCGACCGGACCATGCCGCCGTAGAACAGCGCGAGGCCGGGAATGGTCATGAACAGCACGAGGGCTGTGGAGGTGAGCATCCAGGCGGTGTCGCCGGAGTTCAGGACTGGAGCTGCCACTTCGTCTGCCGCCATGGCCAGGCCGGGCATTACGATAGACAACAGGGCTCCTAGCCCTGCGAATTTACGCAGAGTCATATTGTTTTCTCCTGGGGCGTTGGGTTTGTGGCGGCGTTTAGATCGCGTCGGTATCGGTTTCGCCGGTACGGATGCGGATCGCCTGTTCCAGATTGACCACGAAGATCTTGCCGTCACCAATCTTGCCGGTGTTGGCAGCCTTGGTTATCGCCTCGATAACCCGATCCAGATCCTTGTCGTCGATGGCAACGTCGATTTTCACCTTGGGCAGAAAATCGACCACATACTCCGCGCCGCGATACAGCTCGGTGTGACCCTTCTGCCGACCGAAGCCTTTGACTTCAGTAACGGTAATGCCCTGCACGCCGATTTCGGACAGCGACTCGCGCACGTCGTCCAACTTGAACGGCTTGATGATGGCAGTGACTAGCTTCATGAAACTCTCTCCCGAATTGGTGGACTTGCCCCAGGAAAACAAACCCGACTCAAGTCTAAGCGCAGTGCCTGGCTTTGTAACGCTTCGTTGTCGACGCCAGCTAACCGCTCCAGACGAAACTCCCCGCTCCGTCTGCCGCACTGCATTCGTCACAGCGACTGCATCAGTGCATGGGTCGAAGGTGACTAAGCAGAAAGCTTGCCATCTCGCCAAAAACCACTGATTTCAATCCCTTGGCCGCTGCCGCAGAGGCCATCACCCAAATGGCACTCGGGATACGCACAACAACGGTGCGTGGCCGTGCATCCAGTTGCGCGAAAAGCGTGCATCCGTGCCTGCGCCAATGACTATAGACACTGCGTGATACACTGCCGGCCATAGTTTCCAGGACATATCCCATGCTCGCGCCCAAAGACTTCCTCGACGCCCTGAGCGGCACCGCCTCCCGCCTGTTCAGCGGCGATACGCCCTTGCCAAAAGCCGAAATCGAAAGCCAGTTCAAGATGCTGCTGCAAAGTGCCTTCAACAAACTGGACCTGGTGAGCCGCGAAGAGTTTGACAGTCAGATGGTGGTGCTGGCGCGCACTCGCGCCCGGCTTGAGAGCCTTGAGGCGAAGGTGGCTGAGCTGGAAGCGAAGTTGACGCCGCCGGCTGAGTAACACTTCGTGTCTTTGTGAATGCGGCCCCCTGTGGGAGCGGGCTTGCCCGCGAATGAAGGTCGGAACAACCTTCCCGCCATTCAGGATTCGCTGCCGAATCTCGGCAGAATCCTACAGCTTGCAACCCCGCCGTCCGATTGCGTCGTGAAGCCCTGATTCCTAAGCTCACCCAATGCTGAATGTTCAGCACTGGGTTTGGCGACCCGGCAACATTTGACGCAGCACGATGATGTTCGAACGAGGGAATACTCCCACCTCGAATTATGGCGGCTGTGCGTGGGAGACCTTCGGGTCTGCCGGTTTTCGAATGTCCCGGTTCGCCAATCCGCGCATAGCTGCCACCCTTTTTGTTTGGCGACGATCAGAGGCAGCTTTCTTCACCACATTCGAGAACCGAGTCATGGACGAAAGCTATTTAATTCCCAACGTCTTCATCCGCCACAAACTCCACCTTCACGCCCTTCTTATCCAGAACCAACCCTGGTTCTCTGCCCGCGACCTGGGCCGCCTGCTGCACATTTACCTCAACGGACGCATGCTGCGAAAACTCGACCCCGACCAATACCAAACCCGCAAAACCCTGATCCACAACCAGATCGAAAACACCCTCCTGATCAGCGAATCCGGTATCTACGCCCTCCTCGTCTACCACTACTGCCCCGAATACCGTGCCCTGCGCGAATGGCTCACCCATCAAGTCATCCCCACCCTGCGCGACGCCCAGCACCCCACCACAAGCGAACGCCCACAGCTAAGCCTGCTTTATTGGCCCAAGATGTCGTTGAGTTTGCTGCACTGGAATAACCAGCCGTGGATTCGGTTGCAGGATGTGCCATTGATGGTGGTAGAACGGGAAAAGCTAAAGCGCCCAGAACCGGGCACTTGGTGGAAGAGGGCTTCGCGGATGCTGCAATCGCTATAGGCCCGCATGCCGGAGCTGAGCCCTGCGTAAATCGTAAGTCGACTGAAGATTCATCCAGAACTCAGGTGTGGTGTTGAGGTGGATGGCCAGCCTGATTGCCAAATCGGCGCAGATCCTGAGCTGGCATTTCACAAGCTTCTCGATTTCGGTTTCAGGCCAGTTCGTGGGCATGGCCAAGTCCATGACCGTCATGCCCAATGGCTCCATGAATTCCTTTTTCAGCACCTCGCCCGGATGAATCGGGCGCATACCATTGCGGTCCATTTTTTGCCTCCAGCAGCTGCATTGAGCGGCCAAACTGGAACATCCAATCCAGCTATTCAAGACCTCCGAACCCTTTCGCCGACGTCCTTCAGCAATTTGGGCATGGTCCTACAAGGATTAGCTCTCGCGCCTGATTCTAGCTCTTCTCTCTTTAACCTATGATTCGGCCGTCTGGCAGCAAATCTCAAAATGAGCTCCTCAGAACGCCTCAGATCAGATTCGAGCATTGCTTAAAGCCAGCGGCCTTCAAATCTCGTGGAGCTTCACCATGCAAATGTCAATTTTTCCAATCAGCTTGCCATCACTCCATCACAAGCTAATCTATGGCTTGCAAAGCCGTTGATTTCGTGATTATTGACTGTAGAATGCTCCGTTTTTTAAAGTCAAACCTCGTATGCATTGAGAGGAAGGAAAACGAAATGAAGAGATCTGATGACACAAAAATTTATCAAAATGATAAATCGTCACGTCTGGACAACAATCAGAGCTCCAACATTATCGGCTTCGCCGCTTTCAAAGAAAAAAAAGCCGATGAAGAATATAAAAAAGCAATAAATAACATTTTGGCTCGCGCGCAAAAAGTTGACTGGTAACACACCAGCTCCTTTAGCTCGCGCAGGGAAAGGCGCGAAAAATGTCAGCAGTCCCCAAGGAAAGTCATCCTAAAAATAATGACAGCCATTCAAATATTCGAACAATTGGGGAACGCATAGAAGGTCGCCGCAGCGACGAAATAGTTATTGCGTTCTGCGGTCCCGTAGGCTGTAACCTTGCCGATGTAATACGAACTATTCGAGCTCAGTTCGAAGAGTACGGGTACCTAACCGAACACATTAAGATCAGCGATATAATTAAAGACTATTACAGAGAAAATGGACTACCTCCGAGACTCTCAAAATTGTCGTTGAACCCCTCGCCGGGTAAAGAGCGGTATACAACACTGCAAGACCTTGGAAATGATTTACGTCAACGCTTTGACTTCCAGATATTAGCTGCACTCGCCATGGCAAAAGTAGCCGCAAACCGCGACATCGCCATGCGAAAAAATGATATAGAAAAACCGCCCAAAACGGTCTATATAGTTGACCAGCTAAAACACCCCGAAGAAGCTGAACTATTCAAACTCGTTTATGGAAACATATTTTATCTTATTGGTGTTTTGAGCCCGCAGAATGTCAGGTTCAATTACTTAACAAGAACTGAACGCATACCTGGTCACGACGCACAGTTCCTGATAGATCGGGACAGGGACGAGTTAAGAACTTCATATGGGCAAAAATTAGAAAAAACTGTCCAACTTGCCGATTATTTCATCCGAAACAATCAGGACTCTATTTCAAATCTGCTACATCCTTGCCAACGTTTCGTAGCTCTAGTCCATGGAAAAAATGGTGTAACTCCTACCAAGGACGAATCAGGAATGTATGCTGCCTACTCCGCCTCGTTGAAGTCCGCTTGCTTAAGCAGGCAAGTGGGTGCTGCAATAGCGAACAAAGAGGGCAACATAATTTCTTTGGGATGGAATGACGTACCAAAGTTTGGAGGAGGGCTCTACACTTCAGACTCTAAAAACGATCAAAGATGTATTTACCATGGCGGAAAATGCTATAACGACATTCATAAGTCAGCACTCATTCAAGACATTGTAAAAATTGTTAGCCAAAAAATAACTGTAACCGACGACGTAAAAGACGAGCTAGCAAAACTCATTCAGAAAGAAACCAGAGCAGGATCAATCATTGAGTTTTCCAGAGCTATTCATGCGGAAATGGAGGCTATATTAGGACTCGCTCGCTCGCAAGGAAACTCTACTGACTCCTGCGTACTATATACAACAACATTTCCATGCCACAATTGCGCCAGACATATTATCGCTGCAGGAATCAAGCGTGTAGTTTACATTGAGCCTTACGAAAAAAGTCTCGCATTAGACCTTCATGAAGATGCAATTACAACCGATGAAAACCATGTCGGAAAAACCTTGTTTGAAACATTCTCAGGAGTAGCGCCGAGCAAATATGCATCATTCTTTATAGCTCGCGGCAACAGAAAGGATAGCTCAGGTTCGGCAATTGATATAATCAAAACCGACGCAACGCATATTGGAACAGAGTATCTTGACCCCTATCAGACAATCGAAGGAAAGGTTGTTCAAGACCTAATGTCCAAGGTATCTCCCTCTACACAACCAACTCCCCCTATAGATGTTCCTCCACCGCCGTCCTCTCCTACACCGCCAAGAGCGGCTTAAAAAATGAAGATGGTGAGAATATCTCTCCATCTTCTACTTAAAACTTAAACGCTTGTCGTTTTTCCATAAAGTAAATCCAAGTAATATTTGGTTTATATTTGTCCTCGTAATCTCCCGCAAAACTCCACGCCCCCTACTATCCTTAAAAAACCCGCAGGAAGCGGCCCCCGATTCAACTCAAGGAACGACCATGTCCCTCGCCATCGTCCACAGCCGCGCCCAGATAGGCGTGGATGCTCCCGCCGTCACCGTCGAAGTTCACCTGGCCAACGGCCTGCCCTCGCTGACCATGGTCGGCCTGCCCGAAGCGGCGGTGAAGGAGAGCAAGGATCGAGTACGAAGCGCGATCATCAATTCCGGGCTGCAGTTTCCGGCGCGGCGGATCACGTTGAATCTGGCGCCGGCGGATCTGCCCAAGGATGGCGGGCGGTTCGATCTGGCGATTGCGCTGGGGATTCTGTCGGCGAGTGTGCAGGTGCCGACGTTGACGCTGGATGACGTGGAATGCCTCGGTGAGCTGGCGTTATCCGGCGCAGTGCGGGCGGTGCGTGGGGTGTTGCCAGCGGCGCTGGCAGCACGCAAGGCCGGGCGGACGCTGGTGGTGCCCCGGGCGAATGCCGAGGAAGCGTGCCTGGCATCAGGGCTGAAGGTGATCGCGGTGGATCATCTGCTGGAGGCAGTGGCGCATTTCAATGGGCATACACCGGTCGAGCCTTATATCTCGGATGGGCTGATCCATGCCGCCAAACCCTATCCCGACCTGAATGAAGTGCAGGGCCAACTGTCTGCCAAACGGGCGCTGCTGATTGCAGCAGCGGGGGCGCACAACCTGCTGCTCAGCGGACCACCGGGAACGGGCAAGACATTGCTGGCCAGCCGTTTGCCGGGGTTGCTCCCGCCCTTGGCCGAGAGTGAAGCGCTGGAAGTTGCAGCCATTCAATCCGTTGCCAGCGGCGCGCCACTGACCCACTGGCCGCAGCGCCCGTTCCGCCAACCACATCATTCGGCCTCCGGTCCGGCACTGGTCGGTGGCAGTACAAAACCGCAACCCGGCGAAATCACCCTCGCACACCACGGCGTACTGTTCCTCGACGAACTGCCGGAATTTGATCGCAAGGTGCTGGAAGTTCTACGTGAGCCCTTGGAGTCCGGCTGGATCGTGATTGCCCGGGCCAAGGAGCGAGTGCGGTTTCCCGCAAGATTCCAGCTGGTCGCCGCGATGAATCCCTGCCCCTGTGGATATCTTGGCGAGCCGAGCGGACGCTGCTCCTGCACCCCGGACATGGTGCAGCGTTATCGCAACAAGTTGTCGGGGCCGTTGCTGGACCGGATCGATCTGCACCTGACCGTTGCACGGGAGGCCACTGCATTGAACCCGACAATGAAACCCGGAGAGGACAGCGCCACAGCGGCTATTCAGGTCGCCGAAGCCCGGGAGCGACAGCAAAAACGCCAAGGCTGCGCGAATGCGTTTCTGGATTTGCCGGGGTTGCGCAGACACTGCAAGTTATCCACAACCGATGAACACTGGCTGGAGTCTGCATGCGAACGACTGACACTTTCACTGCGTTCGGCGCATCGCCTGCTCAAGGTTGCACGGACATTGGCCGATATAGAGAAGGTTGATGCCATCTCCCGTGAGCACCTGGCCGAAGCGCTTCAGTATCGCCCGGCGACGCAATGAGGGGATGGACAGACTGCTTGCAAGTGGTCTGCGCCGGCTGAAAATAAAGTCCGCACGCGCTGATAGCCATTAGCCAATATGTGATATAACGACGGCGTTCTTTATCAGACACCAGAGCTATTAGTTAAATAGTTCAAACTTTAAAGCACAATAAAATGGAGGCGGCATATCATGGAAAAGATTTCTTCAGCCCACCGGGCGCAATGTACTTGATCAATTAAAATCATCATGAGACGGCAGACTGAAAATAACTGCCCATGACAGATTTCCATGGCGAATGCGCCTGGACAATATCAATCAGTTAATTGTCCACGCATACCCAGCCGATCCAGCTTTGTTTTGCCACGGCAAACTTTATAAGTACACATCATTAATGAAAAACGTCTACCTGATCAGCAATGTCACCCGTGGCGGCAAAACATATCTCGAATACCTGATCCCGGCGCTCAATGCCCTGCGACACACCTACAACTGCATCGTGCTGCAAACCGACAAGACCGGCCTGAGCAGGCAGGAGGCAGAGGAGATCCTCGACTATCCGGTTGAGCAGGTAGAGGTCGAAGTCATCGCGAACCTGGCTTCACAAGTCGTGATTTCAAACGATGCCTGGATAGGCCGACTGCTGGACGATTCAAACTTCGGCATCTTCATGACCCACGGCAATGTGGGAATGCCGACCAAGGACAAGTATTACTACGCCGAACTGACGTCCTATTGGGACGTGGTCATTTCTTCGTCCCGATCGGGTTTTGATCTGATCCGATCGGGTCTGCAACGCTACAGGCCGGACAGAAAGGCCCTGAAATCGCTGATTGCCGATGGCATAGCCTTGCGCGCCGACCTGCGCAAGACCAGCCCGGTTGCGACGCTGCCCATCAAGGTCCCGAGATTCTTCGAATCCGCTCCCGTGTCGGACAAGGCATCAGATGACTACGTTGTCGGGCTGCTGCCGACCCAACTGGGAATCTGCCCAAGCGGCGCGTCCCTGTATGAAAACCTGCAAACCGTGATCAACGCGGTCAAGTCACAGCTACCCCACGCCAGGTTCATCCTGCGTCCATACATGGCCGACCTTCAGCATTCAACCCTGAAGGACTTGTGCAGCCAGCTCTCGGCGTATGACTGGATCACCATCGACACGGCAGGCACCAGCAGTACGGTTTTCTATCAACAGTGCGACACCATCATCACCGACGCCTCGACCGGCGGCGTGTCGTTCATGCTCAATACCTGCAAGCTGCCGATCTATTACGTCCCGACTACCGAAGAGTCCAATCCAACCGTCGATGTCTGGCTGCAACAAATGAACAACTTGCTGCCTATCGCCAAGAACGGTGATGAACTAAAAGAGTTGGCCCTAGGGTTCAGCCTGATGTCGCCTGAAGACTGTTACTTCATTTACAAGAAGTTCTATGAAACGCAGTACAACAACTTGCCGCTACCGCAGGATGTATTTCACGACCTGATTGAAAACAGGCACGACTCGATGTTCTGCCAACTAACCATCGATTCTTTTGGCAACATTAATGAACGTGACTGAATACTTGTATCGCGTGTTGAACCGGCGACAGGTTCATCACGTCAGGTACCCAAACCGGACACTGGTCAGAACGCTATGAAATGTAACCCTCACGCGCAAGTGATCTGGATAACGGGCCTTTCAGGCGCCGGCAAGTCAACGCTGGCCGGTGAGCTGGTTGCCCGCCTGCGCAGCAACGGCCAATCGGTTGTGATGCTCGACGGCGATGAGCTGCGCGAGGTGTTCGGGGCCACCGCCGACAATTCGCAGAACCATGGCCGCGAAGGGCGACTCGCACTGGCCATGCAATATGCCCACCTCTGCCGAATGATCGCCGCGCAAGGTCACACCGTGGTGATCGCGACCATTTCGCTGTTTCGTGAAGTTCATGCGTGGAACCGCGCCCATCTGCCCGGCTATTTCGAGGTCTACCTCAAAGTGCCGGTAGAGGAACTCAGGCGCCGGGATCCCAAGGGCATCTACCGCCGCTTTCACGCCGGTGAACTGCACAACGTGGCCGGACTCGACCTGCCTGTGGATGAACCGCAGGCAGCAGACTGGCTGGTTGAATTCGACCCCCTGCGCTCCAGGCACGACCTGGCAGACGATTTACTCAATAAAATTCACACAAGGAATCCGGCATGAAAACCGAATGGGATTACACCACCCTGGCCGACGCTTACCTGAAGCGCCCTGACTACGCCGATGCGGCCATCGACGCCATGCTCTCGATTGCGGGTGCCGAACAGGGTGACAAATTCTGTGACGTCGGCGCTGGCGTTGCTCACCTGACGCTGATGCTGGCCGCTCGCGGCCTGGACGTCACCGCCGTGGAGCCCAACGACGCGATGCGCGCCAACGGCATCAAGCGCACCGCCGAGCTGGTCAACGTCAAATGGCACGAAGGCACCGGCGAAGCGACCGGACAAGCGACCCAGGCGTTCGACATGGTCACCTTCGGCAGCTCGTTCAACGTCTGCGACCGCCAACAGGCCCTCAAGGAAACCGCGCGCATTCTCAAGCCACGTGGCTGGTTCGCCTGCATGTGGAACCACCGCAACCTCGAAGACCCGATCCAGGCCCGGATCGAAGCCATCATCAAGGAACGCGTACCGGGTTATGGCTACGGCACCCGCCGCGAGGACCAGACGGCCGTGATCGACGCCAGCGAACTGTTCGGCCCGGTCGTGCACCTGGATGCCCGCGTCATTCACGAGCAGAGCATCGAAGAATGCCTGGAAGCCTGGCGCTCCCACGCCACGCTCGAGCGTCAGGCCGGTGCGAATTTCCATGAAGTGATCAGCGCCATCGACGACTACCTCAAAGGCCTGAAGACACCTTCGATCCAGATTCCGTACTCGACGAACATTTGGGTCGCTCAGCTGAGATAACGCCTGATGGCCCTGCACTTCTCTACCAAGGCCGGAACGCTGTCCAGCCTGCAAGGACGACTCGTGTCGGCCCGCATTGCGCCGCTGCTGGCATTCACCGTGGCGGACTGGCAACGGGATCGGCAAGCCTGTGTCCAGGCGATCCGTGAGCGGCTGCCGGCCGCCCCCTGGATCGTGCGTTCCAGTTGCGGGCGCGAGGACAGTGCCCAGGCGTCCTTCGCGGGTGCCTTCCTGTCGATCCCGAATGTCGACGATGCAGGGCTGGCCTCGGCGATCGAACAGGTCATCGCCAGTTATGGCGAGCTGTTTGCGGCGGACGAAATTCTGGTCCAGCCCATGCTGGAGAATGTGCTGCGCTCGGGCGTAGCCTTTTCCCACGATCCCAACACTTGCGCACCCTATCGCGTGGTGAATTGGTCGGAAGGCAGCGACACGGCCTCGGTGACCGGTGGCATGGGCGGTCGGCTCTGGCAGCAGGCGGCCCACAGCAAGATTTCAGCGCCAGCGACGCTCGCGCCTGTGGTCGGCTTGCTCGAAGAGTTGCTGGCGCTGTTCGGCGGCGGGCCTGTCGACTGCGAGTTTGCAGTCACCCGTGAAACCGAAGGCGAAGTGCTCTGGCTGTTACAGGCCCGACCGCTGATCCTGCCTTCCCGTCCGGAAACCGATGCCGAGCAATCGGCCCGCCTGGACAGCATTCAGCACAAAGTGGCCCGCGGCATGCGACCGCATCCTTTCCTGATCGGCCAGCGCACGGTCTATGGCGTGATGCCAGACTGGAATCCGGCCGAGATCATCGGTATCCGGCCCAAACCGTTGGCGCTCTCGCTGTACCGGGATCTGGTGACCGACTCCATCTGGGCCTACCAGCGCCACAACTACGGCTATCGCAACCTGCGCAGCTTTCCGCTGATGCCGCACTTTTTCGGATTGCCCTATATCGATGTGCGCCTGTCGTTCAACTCGTTCATTCCGGCGGACCTCGATGAGGATCTGGCGGGGCGGCTGGTCGACTACTACATCGATCGGTTGCTGGCCGAACCGACACTCCACGACAAGGTGGAGTTCGAGATCGTGTTCTCGTGCTACACCCTGGACCTGTCGCAACAACTGGAACGCCTTGCCGATGCAGGCTTTCAGCCCCACGAGCTGGAAGCGATCAGCACCAGCCTGCGCAAGCTGACCAACCGCATCGTCCACCCCAAGGACGGTCTGTGGCGCAGCGATGCCAACAAGCTGGATGTGCTCAATGCACGTCGCGAAGAGCTGCTGGCTTCCGATGCCGACCCGCTGGAGCGCATTTACTGGCTGCTGGAAGATGCCAAACGTTACGGCACCCTGCCCTTCGCCGGCCTGGCCCGTGCGGGTTTCGTCGCCGTGCAGATGCTCAGGTCGCTGGTGTCCGTGGGCGTCTTCTCGCAGGCCGACTACGATGCGTTCATGGCCGGTGTTTCAACCGTCAGCGGGCAGCTGGCGCGCGACCGGGCAACGCTCGACAAGACAACTTTCCTCGCGCGCTACGGCCATCTGCGACCGGGCACCTATGACATTCTGTCTCCCCGTTACGATGAAGCACCGGAGCTCTATTTCGACTGGACCCAGCGTCCGGCCGCACCGGAACCCCTTCAACCGTTTTCACTGACACTGCCACAGATGCGCGAGATCGTGAAATTGCTCGAAGCCCACGGCTTGCAGCCGGATCCGGTAGGCTTGCTGGACTTCCTGCAAAACGGCATCGAACTTCGCGAACTGGCCAAGTTTCACTTCACCCGCAACCTCTCCGATGCACTGGCATTGATCGCGCAGGTCGGTGCCGAGCACGGTATCGGCCGCGAAGACCTGGCGTATTGCGACATCCGCGCCTTCACCGAACTGCACGTCGCGGCAGCGGATCCGAAAGAGGTGTTGCTGCGCAGCATCGAACAGGGCAAGGCGCGCTATGCCGAGACGCTCAAGGTCTCCCTGCCGCCAGTGATTACCCGGCCGGAAGATGTCTGGAGTTTCGAGTGGCCGGAAACGGCACCCAACTTCATCACTCAGAAACGCGTCACCGCACCGGTTGTGCTGTGCGATGACCGGGACAAACTCGCCGGGGCCATCGTCTGCATTCCCAATGCCGACCCGGGCTTCGACTGGCTGTTCGCCTACCCGATTGCCGGGTTGATCACTGCGTGGGGCGGCGCCAATTCGCACATGGCGATCCGTGCCGGCGAGCTGGGCCTGCCGGCCGTCATTGGTGCGGGTGAAGTGCTTTACCGGCGCTGGTCGACCGCGGATTTCCTGCACCTGGATTGCCCGGGCCGCCGGGTGGAGATGATGACATGAAGGTGGTCGCAGTCAGTCAACGGGTGGACAGCCATCCAGAGCGAGGAGAAACCCGTGATGCGCTGGATCAGCGACTGATCGGTTTCCTTCTGGCAGCCGGTTTCATTCCGGTACCCGTGCCCAACGGCTTGCCGCTCGATCACTGGCTGGCGGCCGTCGCGCCACACGCCATCGTGCTGTCGGGGGGCAATGACATCGGTCAGTGCCCGGCCCGCGACCGCACAGAAAGCGAGTTGCTGGATCACGCACGTACACGTCAGTTACCTGTGCTGGGCATTTGTCGCGGCATGCAGATGCTCGCGCACTGGTCCGGAGGCGAGCTGAAGCCGGTCAGCGGTCATGTGCGAACCCGGCATCAGCTTTCCGGCCGGATCGTGGCCGAGGTGAACAGCTATCACGGCCTCGCCCTCGCCGGCTGCCCGGAAGGGTTCGACGTGACGGCACGCAGCGAAGACGGTGAAATCGAAGCCATCCGCCACCTTCAATTGCCTTGGGAAGGCTGGATGTGGCACCCGGAGCGCGAAGCGGATTTTGCCGCCCACGACCTTGAACGTATCCGGCTGCTGTTCGGCGAGCCCGCCCCCCTTCAATAACTCACGGGATAGACGTGTTGTGAAAGCCATTATTCTGGCTGCCGGACGTGGCAGTCGCATGAAAAGCCTCACGGATGAGCGCCCCAAGTGTCTGGTCGAGTTACGGGGCAAACCCCTGCTCGAATGGCAGCTGGAATCCTTGCGCGCAGCAGGCATCAGCGAAATCGCCGTGGTGACCGGTTATAAAAGCGAGTTGCTGGCGGGCCGTGGCCTGACCGAATTTCATAATCCGCGCTGGGCGGACACCAACATGGTGTCGTCGCTGGCGTGTGCCGAGTCCTGGCTGCAGGACCAGCCGTGCATCGTGAGTTATTCCGATATTTTCTACAGCCCGGACGCCGTTCGGTCGTTGATGACCAATGAAGCGTCGCTGGCCGTCACCTACGACCCCCATTGGCTGGCACTGTGGACGCAGCGCTTCGGCGATCCGTTGCTGGATGCCGAAACGTTCCGCCTGACCGACGCCGGCACGCTGGCCGAAATCGGCAACAAGCCACAATCGGTGGACGAAGTTCAGGGCCAGTACATGGGGCTGCTGCGCTTCACCCCGGAGGGCTGGGCAGAGGTCGTTCGGCTACGTGGCGAACTGACCCCGGAACAACGCGACAAGATGCACATGACCAACACCCTGCAACGTGTCATCGAGGCGGGCCGGGTTCCGGTCGCGGCCGTGGCCTACAGCGGAGAATGGGGAGAGGTCGACTCCAGCGAAGACCTCTCCGCGTACCAGTAAGCGGGTACGGCGCCTCAACGGAAGCGGTCGACCTCTTGGCGCAGGTCGGCCGCCAGGCCTTCCAGTTCCTTGGCGGTGATTGCCAGGTTCGACACCACTTCGCGCTGCTCGCTGTTGGCCATCGCGATACTCTGCAAGTTGCTGCTGAGCAAAGTCGCGGTGCTGCTCTGCTCCTGAGTCGCGGTGGTGATCGCGGCAAACTGCTCACCCGCCGAGCGACTTTGCTCGTCAATGCGCGCCAGCGCCGACGCCACGTTGGCATTGCGCGACAGGCCTTCCTGCATCAGCAGGTTGCCTTGCTCCATGGTGCTGATGGCGTTGCCGGTTTCCTGCTGGATGCTGTGAATCATGCTGGAAATTTCATCCGTCGCCTGACGGGTACGCGAGGCCAGGCTGCGTACCTCGTCGGCCACCACGGCAAAGCCGCGACCTTGTTCACCGGCACGGGCGGCTTCGATGGCGGCGTTGAGTGCCAGCAGGTTGGTCTGCTCGGCAATCGAGGTGATCACGCTGACAATGCCGCCGATTTCCTGGGAGCGCTGACCGAGCGTGTTGATCACGGTCGCGGTGGTGTTCAGCGCGCCAGCAATCTGCTCCAGCGAGGAAGACGCTTCTTCCATCGAGGTGCGACCGATCTGGGTCTGCTGGGCATTTTCCTGGGCCAGACGCTGGGTGTTGCCCATGTTGTCGGCAATGTTCAGCGACGTAGCGGAGAACTCTTCAACGGCGCCGGCCATGCTGGTGATTTCGCCAGACTGTTGCTCCATGCCTTCATACGCGCCACCGGACAGCCCGGACAGGGCTTGAGCCCGACGGTTGACCTCTTCCGAGGCGCGGCGGATGTGCTCGACCATGGTCGACAGGGCTTGGCTCATCTGGTTGAACGCGCGAGCCAGCTGGCCGATTTCGTCGTTGCTCGACACGTTCAGGCGTACGCTCAGATCACCGGCGCCCAGGGCTTCGGCCTGACGCACCAGATCGCTCAACGGTGCCAGTTTGCTGCGCAGCAGCCAGACCACGGAACCAACCGCCAGCAACATCGCCAGCAGACTGCCAATGGCCAGCTGAGTGCCCACGCTCCAGGTCACCGCGCGGATCTCGGCCTTCGGCATGCTCGCCACCACCGACCACGGACCGCCTTCGAACGGCACGGCGATGCTGTAGAAGTCTTCGGACTTGTCGCTCCAGAACCGGCCTTTACCCGGCGCTTTCGCCAGGCCATTGATCACTGGAACCGCTTGATCCAGCGCCTGCACGCCGGCCGGCGCCACAAGCCACTGGTTCTTTTCGTCCAGCAGCGCCAGCGAGCCGGTCTGGCCGATGCGGAAGCGCTTGAGGTTGTCGAACTGGGCGTTCTGCGCGTCGGTGTAATCGAAGCCGACGAACAACACCGCGATCACCTTGCCGCTGCTATCACGCACCGGGGTGTATTGAGTCATGTAGGAACGATCGAACAGCAAGGCACGGCCGACGTAACCCTGCCCTGCCATCAACTTCGCATAGGCCGGGTGAGCATGGTCAAGCACGGTGCCGATGGCGCGGGTGCCGTCCTGTTTGCTCAGGGAGGTGCTGACGCGGATGAAGTCTTCGCCGCTGCGCACGAACAGCGTGGCGACACCCGCCGTCATCTGTTTGAACTCGTCGACTTCCTTGAAGTTGTTGTTCAACACTTCGCTGCCCAGGTGCAGGCCCGGGGTCTGAGTGCCCGCGACATTGACCGGCTCGCTCGGGTGAATGCTCAGGCCCGCGCTGAAGCGCTTCTCGAACAACCCGCTCAGGCGCTGGGTGCTTTCACGCAGCGTGCCGTGAAAAGTGCTCAGCTGATCGGCGAGCAGGCGTGCCTCGCTGGCCAGGTGTTCTTCACGGGTGGCGAGGTTGGCAGTGTCCAGCGAACGCAGGGCGAACACCGTACTGCCGCTGATGACAATCGCCAGTATCACGGCGAGCGCGAGGCCCAGCTGCGAGGCGATCCGAGCGCGAGGTTGAGACATGGACAGCTCCTGGCCGAGCCTGCGGATCCTCCCTGATCGCGACTCGGAATCTTCTAATAATGGGGGTGATGCGTGAAACCGGCACGACGGTCCCACCTGCACGTATTCGGCGGTAAAACCGAATACTTGAGCGATCAACGGGGTTATGGCGAAAGGCCGGCATTGTGCAGGCTCGAACGTTTCAGCTCAAGCGCGTGACCGCAGGCAGCGCCATGGCGCGGACTTCGCCTTGCAGAAAGTCGCTGAGGCGGCGCAAACGTTCACCTCCCGGACGAGTTTTTGGCCACACCAGGTAATAATTCAGTCCGCTGGCGACCGCCGTTGGCCACGGCAGACTCAAGCGTCCCTGCGCAACGTCTTCGGCCACCATCAGCAGATCGCCCATGGAAACCCCATAACCTCGGGCGGCCGCAATCATCCCGAGTTCCAGAGTATCGAACACCTGCCCGCCCTTGAGCGACACCTGGTCCGACAGACCCATGTGGTCCAGCCAACTGCGCCAGTCCCGGCGATCCGGTGTCGGGTGCAGCAATTCGGTGCTGGCCAGCCGCGCCACGTCCCACGGCTGATCGTTGAGAAGATTCGGCGCGCCGACCGGAATCAGCTCCTCTGGAAACAGCAGGCTGGCTTCCCAGTCCGGCGGGAAATGCCCGTCACTGAGCAACACCGCGCAATCGAAGGGTTCGTTGTTGAAATCCACCGAATCCACGTCCATCCACGCGCTGGTCAGTTGCACCTCGTTGCCCGGCTGCAAATGGCGGAAGCGACTGAGCCGCGCCAGCAACCAGCGCATGGTCAGGGTCGACGGGGCTTTCATGCGCAGGATGTCATCTTCGGCACGCAAGGTATTGCAGGCTCGCTCCAGGGCGGCGAAGCCCTCGCGGATGCCCGGCAGCAGCAGGCGCGCCGACTCGGTCAGTTGCAGGTTGCGCCCGCTGCGGTGGAACAAGCGGCAGGCGAAATGCTCTTCGAGCGTGCGGATGTGCCGGCTCACAGCACTCTGAGTAATCGACAACTCTTCGGCGGCCCGGGTGAACGAACTGTGGCGTGCCGCCGCTTCGAATGCGCGCAGGGCATACAAGGGTGGAAGACGACGGGACATGCACAACGCTCCAATGGCGGGATTGCGCCAACTTAGCAGAATCGCGGCAGGATGAGTTTTAATCATGCCACCCATCCTTTTTATCCCTTTGTGCAACCTGCGCCAAACCCTGAGAATCGACGGTCTCTTGCTCCCTCTTTTATAAGGATGTGAAAACATGCAGCGTCCTGTGCGTACCGAACTCTGGGCCATCCTGCGGCTGGCGGGGCCGTTGATCGCCTCGCAGTTGGCGCACATGCTGATGGTGCTGACCGACACCCTGATGATGGCGCGCCTCAGCCCCGAAGCGTTGGCCGGCGGCGGCCTGGGCGCGGCGAGCTATTCGTTCGTGTCGATCTTCTGCATCGGCGTGATCGCGGCGGTCGGCACTCTGGTGGCGATTCGTCAAGGCGCCGGCGACATCATCGGCGCCGCCCGCCTGACCCAGGCCGGGCTATGGCTGGCGTGGCTGATGGCGCTCGGTGCCGGGTTGCTGTTGTGGAACCTGAAACCGGTGTTGCTGCTGTTCGGCCAAACCGAGACCAACGTCAACGCCGCCGGGCAGTTCCTGATCGCCCTGCCGTTCGCCCTGCCCGGCTACCTGAGCTTCATGGCCCTGCGCGGTTTCACCAGCGCCATTGGCCGGGCAACACCGGTGATGGTCATCAGTCTCGCCGGCACGGTGGCCAACTTCCTGCTCAATTACGCGCTGATCACCGGCATGTTCGGTCTGCCGAAACTGGGGCTGACCGGTATCGGTCTGGTCACGGCGATTGTCGCCAACTGCATGGCACTGGCACTGGCCTGGCACATTCGCCGACATCCGGCCTACGACGCCTATCCACTGAGTGAAGGCCTGTCGCGGCCGAACCGGCAGTACCTCAAAGAACTCTGGCGTTTGGGCCTGCCGATTGGCGGGACCTACGCGGTGGAAGTCGGGCTGTTCGCCTTCGCGGCGCTGTGCATGGGCACCATGGGCAGCACGCAACTGGCGGCGCACCAGATCGCCCTGCAAATCGTCTCGGTGGCGTTCATGGTTCCGGCGGGGATGTCGTATGCGATCACCATGCGCGTCGGCCAGCATTACGGCGCCGGGCAATTGAGCGATGCGCGGATGTCCGGGCGGGTCGGCATCGTCTTCGGTGCGGTGGTAATGCTGGGGTTTGCGATGGTGTTCTGGTTGCTGCCGAATCAGTTGGTCGGCTTGTTCCTCGACCATAACGACCCGGCGTTTGCCGAGGTGATTCGTCTGGCCGTGAGCCTGCTCGCCGTGGCGGCGTGGTTCGAGCTGTTCGACGGCACACAGACGATTGCCATGGGCTGCATTCGCGGGCTCAAGGATGCCAAGACCACCTTTCTGGTCGGGCTCGGTTGCTACTGGCTGATCGGTGCGCCGGCGGCGTGGCTGATGGCGTTCCATCTGCACTGGGGGCCGACCGGCGTCTGGTGGGGTCTGGCGCTGGGGCTGGCCTGTGCAGCGGTGAGCCTGACGCTGGCGTTCGAATGGAAGATGAAGCGGATGATTCGGCTTGAGCCGCAACCTCAAGGCTTCAAGATCGCTCAACCGGAATGACAGGTCGGCGGGAGCAACCCTGCTCCCGCCCACTGGTTCGTCAGACCACGATACCCAGCGGAGGCTGACTGGCATCAGCCACCAGGTAATCAACCAGCTCCGCCAACGGCAACGGCTTGCTGATCAGGTAACCCTGCACCTGATCGCAGCCGAACCCTCGCAGCAGATCCAGTTGCTCCCGGGTTTCCACCCCTTCGGCCACCACTTCCAGGTGCAGGTTGTGCGCGAGGTTGATCATCGCGTGCACCAGTTTTCGGTTCTCTTCGCGCTGCTCCATGCCGCCGACGAAGCTTTTGTCGATCTTCAGCAAGGTGATCGGCAGGCTGTTGAGGTGCACGAACGACGAGAACCCGGTACCGAAATCATCCAGCGAAAAACGCACGCCGAGGCGACCGAGAGCGTCCATGGTCTGCTTGACCAGATCACTGCGGCGCATCACGGCGGTTTCGGTGAGTTCGAACTCCAGCCATTGCGCCTCGACCCCACGCTCGGCGATCAAACGGCTGAGCGTCGGCAGCAACTGGCTGTCCTGAAACTGGCGAAACGACAGGTTGATCGCCATGTGCAGCGCCGGCAGACCACGCTCGCGCAATGCCTGCATGTCGCGCAGGGCCCGGGAAATCACCCAGTAACCCAGCGGCACGATCAGCCCGCTCTGCTCGGCCAGCGGCACGAATTCGCTCGGCGGCAGCAGGCCGCGTTCGCTGTGGCGCCAGCGCACCAAGGCTTCAAGGCCGACGATCTGGCCGTCCTGCAGGTTCAGGCGCGGCTGGTAGTGCAGCTCCAGCTCATCGCGACGCAAGGCCCGGCGCAGCTCGCTTTCGAGGTCGGCCATGCTTCGCGCGTTGCGGTTGATCCGCTCGTTGAAGATGTGAAAGGTGCAGCCCTGAGTGCTCTTGGCCTGCTGCATGGCGATGTGCGCGTGCCACATCAGCGGATCGGCGCCGCCCTGGGCACGGGCATGGGCGATGCCGAGGCTGGAGCCGATCAACAGGCTTTCGCCATCGACCCAGTAAGGTTCGGCCAGGGCTTCGGTGATGCGTTCGGCCATCCATTCCGCCCGTTGCGGGGCGCGGCGGGTGTCGATCAGCAAGGCGAATTCATCGCTGCCGAGGCGTGCCAGTTGATCGCCGACTTCCAGCTGACTTTTCAGCCGTGCGACGACTTGCAGGATCAGGCGGTCGCCGGCCTGATGGCCGAGGGCGTCGTTGGCGTGACGAAAGTTGTCGAGATCGAGGTGCCCGAGGGCCAGGCCGCGACCGTCGTTTTCGGCCAGCCGAGCCGTGAGCAGGGTCTGGAAACCCTGACGGTTGGCGATGCCGGTCAAGGGATCCTGTTCGGCCAGGCGTTGCAGGGTGTTTTCCAGCACGCCGCGTTCGCGCACATGGCGCAGGCAACGGCGAAGCATGCCGGCATCGAGGGCATCGAACACCAGCCAGTCACTGACGCCGTCGGGCGCAGTCGCCGGCTCGTGTTCCAGAAGCAATACCGTCGGCAGGCTGCAACGGCCAGGCGCCGGCTGCAAAGCAGGAACGGTCAACAACACCGCGTGGCGGTTGTCTTCGAACAGGCTGCTGACCGACTCCCAGTTCGGCGCGCTGATCAGCACCGCCGCACTCCCCAACGGAGCCAGACACTCGCGCAATAACGCTGTCCACGCTGGCTCTTCGGCCAGTAGCAGCAAACGCAAGGGTTCGACAGGCGTAGTCAAGCTGACTCCCTAGACTCTGCAATGATGTGGGCGGCGGGCATTATGCCGTTGCGGCTACCAATGACCAAACGACAACGGTTATCAAAACGTTATTTTGTGTCACGAATGAGAACATTAGCCGCAAAATCACCGCGCATCCTGCGTGAAAGTAACAAAACCGGCAAATTTGAATCGCGTGCTGCGTCACAAGTCGGAGAGAGCAGCACAAATCGCTGAGCCTGTTAAAATGCCGGCCCATTTCGTCAACGACTCCCGAATTTTCGT